>CAZCIJ010000269.1:0-4768 GCA_964498265.1 uncultured Gaiellales bacterium
ACTTCTGCGCCTACTCGGGGTTCGACGCGGCCCAGGGCGAGTACTGGCTCTACCTGGAGGTCAACGAGGGCGCGTACGGCGGCCGTCACGGCAAGGACGCGATGGACTCCGTCGACAACCTGATGGCGAACACGCGCAACAACCCGATCGAGGAGCTCGACCTGCGCTTCCCGGTCCGCTGCGATCAGTACGAGCTGCGGCCCGAGCCCGCGGCGCCCGGGAAGTGGCGGGGCGGCGTCGGCATCATCCGCCGCAATCGCTACCTCGTTCCGGGCGTGTACTCGTGCGAGGGCGACCGCCAGTCCGACGCACCGCGGGGGGTGTTCGGCGGCTGGGACGGGCTCGTCGCATCCTGCCGCAAGAACGCGGATCGCGCCGACGAGGAGTACCTCGAGGCGAAGGTGACGGGCGTCCCGTTCGACGCGGGCGACTTCGTCGAACTCGTGGAGCCGAACGCCGCCGGCTACGGCGACCCGCTCGGGCGCGACCCCGCGCTCGTCCGCGAGGACGTCCTCGACGACTTCACGACGCTCGAGCTCGCGCGAGAGGCTTACGGCGTCGTCTTCTCGGACGAGACCGCGCTCCTCGTCGACGAGGCCGCGACGGAACAGCTCCGCAGGGAGCTGCGCGAGCGCCGCGACGGCCCGGGAAGCCTGACCGAGTACTTCAAGGAGCGGGTCGTCGAGCGGCGGCCCAACCCGGTCAGCGTCGCAGGCGACCGCCAGTTCGGCAAGAGCTGAGCCGTGGAGTCGGGGGTGCGATCGGTGAGGCCGGATGCTGAGGCCGTGCACGTGCGTAGGGTGCGGAAGGCGTACGAGCAGGTGAACGATCAGCTCAGGGAGCTGATCTTCAGCGGCGAGCTTCCACCCGGCGAGCGATTGCCGAACGAGGCTGAGCTCGCGCGCGAGTTCGGCGTGAGCCGGGCGACGGTGCGCGAGGCGCTACGGGTCCTAGCGGCCCAGAACCTCATCCGCACCACGAAAGGGTCGAACGGGGGAAGCCGCGTCATGCTTCCGACCGTCGACCACATCTCGGAGTTCCTCCACGTGAATCTGAGCCTGCTCTCGAAGGCGGAGCACGTCACGCTCGAGGAGCTGCTCGAGGCGCGGGAGCTCGTCGAGGTGCCGGCCGCTCGTCTCGCGGCGAAGCGACGCGGGCGCGACGTCGTGGAGCGGCTGCGGGAATCGATCCCGGAGCAGCCGCTGCGCATGACGACGCAGGAGCAGTTCGTCCACAACAAGGACTTCCACACGGGCATCCTCGAGGCGTGTGGCAACACGCTGCTCCACATCGCCGCTCAGCCCGTGTTCACCGTTCTCCAGACTCACCTCGCGCGCTCGACCATGGGGCGGAGCTTCCACCGCTCGGTCAACGAGCACCACCGGCGCATCCTCGAGGCGATCGACGCGGCGGACGCGAGCGGCGCCGAGCGCGAGATGAGGAGCCACCTCGAGTTCCTGCGCCCCGCCTACGAGCGCGCCTGGCGCCGGACGGTCGCGGCCCGCAGGCGCGCATGAGCCCGAGGCGGAGCGACGAGGGAGGAGGCCTTTCGTGCGCGTCAAGTTCATCATCCCGTTTCCGTTCGACGACGAGGGCATCGCCAACCGGGCGGCGCAGATCCAGCGCGACGTGCTCGCCCCCGACACCGAGGTCGAGTGCGTGCCCGTTCGCAACAGCGCCACGCTCGTCGCCGACCACTACGAGGCGATGCTCTTCGACATGTACATCACCGAGGCAGGGCTGCGCGCGGAGGAGGAGGGCTACGACGCAGTCGTCATGGACACCGTCTCCGACTCGGGGCTCTATGCGCTGCGCTCGCGCCTGTCGATTCCCGTGCTGGGGCCGGGGCTCGTCTCCTACGCGGTGGCGATCATGCTCGGCAAGCGCTTCTCGATCATCACGATGTGGAGCAAGTGGCGCCACCTCTACGAGAAGAACCTCGACCTCTACCACCTGTGGGAGAAGTGCGCCTCGATCCGTGCCGTCGACATACCGCCGGACGTGGAGGCGCTCTTCGCCGGTAAGGAGGAGGAGATCTTCGAGCGGCTGACCGCCGAGGGGCAGGCGGCCATCGACGAGGACGGAGCCGACGTGATCCTGCTCGGCTCGACGACCATGCACCAGGCCGGCGAGTACATGAGCGAGCACCTGCCGGCGCCGGTGATCAACCCCGGCCCGGTGGCGATCAAGCTGGCCGAGACGATCGTGCAGCTCGGCCTCTCCCACTCGAAGGTCGCCTTTCCGACACCGGACACGATCCAGGACGAGAAGTGGTTCTCGCTCATCGGAGCCGACAAGCAGGCGAGCACGTAGGGGCCGTGCGCGCACGGCCCCTCCACCGTATGGGGGTGAGCGTGGAGGGGCCGAGCATGCTCGGCCCGTAGGCCGGACCAGCCCAGCGCGTTACGTCGAGATCATCTTCTTCTCGACGCCGACGCCGGCGGCGAGCGCGCGCTCGTACTCGAGCGGCACCGTGGCGGAGTCCTGGAGGGCGATGCCCGTCGAGTCGAAGACGGTGATCTGATCGTCGGACTGGCGGCCCTCGAGCTCGCCGACGATCACCTTCCCGATCTCGCCGGCGACGACGTCCTCCGTGATGAGCCCTTCCCTGAGCGCGACGTTGATCTCGCCGTCGCTGCGGCACTGGCGGATATCGTCGACGAAGATCCGCGCGCGCTTGAGGATGCGCGGGTCGAGCTCCTGCTCCCCCTCGAGGTCGGCGCCGAGCGCCGCCATGTGCGTTCCAGGCGAGACCCACGCGTCGTCCACGATCCCGCGGCGCGCGTGCGTGCCGGTGACGACGACGTCGGCATCCCTGACGACCTCGGCGAGGTGGGTCGACGGCCGCAGCTCGAGCCCGGGATACCGCGGCTGCTCGTCGGCGACGAAGCGGTCGAGCGACTCCCGGCTACGGCTCCAGACGCGCACCTCCTCCCACGGGAACACCTCGCTGCAGGTGGCGAGTGCGCCGCTGCCCACGGTGCCGGCGCCGACGATGGCGAGCACCGTCGAGTCGGGACGGGCGAGCCACTTGGCCGAGACGGCCGCCGAGGAGCCCGTGCGCATCATCGTGTGGTGCGACCCGTCGCAGATCGCGAGCGGGAAGCCGGTCTCCGGGTGCGTGTAGATGAGGATCGAGAACACGGTCGGCAGGTCGAAACGTGCGTTGTCCTCGCGGATCGACACCCACTTGCACGCGGCGGCTTCGGGCCGGGCATGCCCGGCTCCTGCGGACTCCTCGATGTAGGAGGGCATCACCTCCCACTCGCCCGGGTACCTGTCGAGGACGATGTGGCCCTTCGGCTCCATCCAGAAGCGGCCGCGCGCGTGCATGGCGAAGGCGTGCTCGACGCAGTCGTTGTACTCGGCGGGGGTCAGGAGGCCGATCATGTCGGTGCGGCTCAGGATGAGCGTCTTGCGGTTGCGCCAGCTCTGCTCGGCGGTCATCGGCGCACCTGCGCCCGTACCGGCTGCGTTCTCGCCAGGCACGCGGTCAGCTCCCGCTCCTCGGCCGGCTCGAGCTCGATGTGCAGCGCGCGCGTGAAGCGGTTCCAGCCGTTGAAGAGCGCCGACATGAGCGTCAGCTCGGCGATCTCCGCGTCGGCGTAGTGGCGCTTCATCTCGGCGAACGCCTCCTCGTCCTCCTCGGCGGTGTTCAGCGTCACCGCCTCCGTCCACCGAAGCAGCGCCTTCTGGCGCTCCGACAGGGCGTCGCTTTCCGCGTAGCCGGGAGCGCAGGCGGCCTGGATCTGGTCGAGCGGGAGCCCCACGACCTGCCCGAAGTCGACGTTGTGCCCGAGGCAGTAGTCGCAGCCGTTCAGGTGGGAGGTCTTGATCGCGACGAGCTCCTTGTCGCGCACGTCGGTGAGGCTTCCGCCCTTCTCGCCCTGCAGGTTGAAGAAGAGCTTGTGCGCGGCGAGCATGATCTGCGGGCTGAGACCGAGCGGCCGCCAGTCCGTGAACAGCATCCCGCCCCAGTCCCGCCTGATCTCGTCGTACGCGGCCTTCGTCTCGGACGGCGCCGTCGCCGGGTCGACGAGCTCGACGCGCGGGATCCTACCCACCCCTTGCGCGTGCGGGCTGCGCCTCGCTCCACGGCGTGACGCCCTCGAGGTAGGCGAGCACGCGCTCGAGCGGCTCGACGTCGCCGAACTTCGCTTCGATGTCGAAGAGGTTCCACTCGACGACGCCCGCCACTCGGTCGCCCACGCACTCCCGCACGACGATCGGGCGGAAGCCCTCGGCGATCGCGTCCTCGACGGTGTGCCGGACGCACCCGGCCATCGTGACCCCCGTAACGATGACGGTGTCCACGCCCGCCGCCTTGAGGAAGCCCGAGAGGTAGGTGCCGTGGAATGCGCTGGCGCGCTTCTTGACGATGACGTGCTCGTCCGGCTCCGGTGCGATCCGCTCGTCGATCGCGACGGCGTCCGTCCCGAGCTCGAGCACCTCCAGGGGGATCTTGCGGTGCCACAGGCCCATGTCGGTGTTGGGCCCCTCGGTCACCGCGTACGCGGTCGTCGTGAACACCACCGGGATCGCCTTGGCGCGCGCTGTGGCCAGCAGGCGCTGGACGCCCGGGATGATGACGTCCATGCCGTCGCAGCTGAACGCGTTCCCCGGCCTCGTCCACGCGTTCGCCAGGTCGATGTTCACGAGCGCCGGGCGGAGCCCGTAGCCGACGCGGCGCATGAAGCCGCGTTCCAGGTAGAGACCGGAGTCGCGCGAGAAGATCCGCTCGAGGGCCTCTGTGATGTCGTCCGCCATC
>CAZCIJ010000270.1:0-4753 GCA_964498265.1 uncultured Gaiellales bacterium
GGTCGTCGTTCGTCGACGTACTGGAGCGGTTCGAGGTCGATCCCGAGACCGAGATCGTCGTCATGGTGGGTGAGATCGGCGGGTCGGAGGAGGAGAAGGCGGCCGACTTCATCGCCTCGTCGATGACGAAGCCGGTCGTCGGATACATCGCGGGCTTCACCGCGCCACCCGGCAAGACGATGGGCCATGCCGGAGCGATCGTCTCGGGCAGCTCGGGCACCGCCCAGGCGAAGAAGGAGGCGCTCGAGGCGAAAGGCGTCCGTGTCGGCACGAACCCGACCGAGGTGGCCGAGCTCGTAGCCGACGTGCGGGCCCCGGCCTGAGGTCCTGCCCGGGGCGCCGTGCGGGGGCCGTTACACTGGCCGCCCGTGGCCGTGTTCTCGTTCGCTCGAGGCAACCCCTCGCCAGATATCCTCCCGGTCGCGCAGCTCGCCGAGTGCGCGCAAGCCGTACTGGCGCGCGAGGGCAGGGAGATCCTGAACTACGGGCCTGCGGCCGGCTACGGCCCGCTCCGCGAGTGGATCGCCGCGCAGCACCGCGTCGAGACCGCGCGCGTTCTCCTGTCGACCGGGTCGCTCCAGGGGTTCAACTTCGTCATCCGTCACCTGCTCGCGGGAGGCGGCGGCGCCGTCGTGGAGGCGCCGAGCTACGACCGCACCATCAAGGCGCTTCGCTCGATCGGAGCGGAGGTCGAGAGCGTGCCGCTCGGCGACGACGGCCTGGATCTGGGCCGGCTCGAGGCTATGCTCGCCTTCGATCCGCCGCCCGGGCTCTTCTACACGATCCCCACGTTCCAGAACCCGTCCGGGCGCACGCTCCCTCTCGAGCAGCGTCGCGCGCTCGCCGAGCTCGCCGCGGCAGGGAAGGTGCTGGTCTACGAGGACGACCCCTACCGGCTCGTCCGCTACAGCGGGGAGGAGCTCCCGAGCGTGTTCGCCCTCGCCGGCGGGGAGGGCGTGATCTTCTCGTCGTCGTTCTCGAAGACGGCCGCCCCGGGCCTGCGCGTCGGCTACCTGATCCTGCCGCCGTCCATGGTCGCGAACGTGGCGGATATCGCCGCGCAAACCTACATCGGCCCGCCGCTTCTGCCTCAGGCGATGCTGCTCGAGTTCATCGAGCGGGGGTACTTCGAGCCCAACCTCGACCGCGTCCGTGCGGAGCTGCGCGCCCGCCGAGACGCTATGCTCGAGGCGCTCGCGGCCGAGATGCCGGAGGGCGCGCACTGGAGCCGGCCCGAGGGTGGCTACTTCCTCTGGCTCGATCTCCCGCGCGGGGTCGGCTGCGACGTCCTTGCCGCGAAGGGGCTGGAGGCCGGGGTCGAGACCGTGCGAGGCACCGACTTCTACGCCGGCCCGGGAGGCGAGGAGTCGATCCGGCTTGCGTTCAGCTTCGTCTCGACCGACGAGATCCGTGAGGGGGTTCGCCGGCTGGGGGCGCTCGCTCGCGACGCCGCCGGCGTGCCGACCGTCTAGTGCGGCCTCTCCTCGCGCTTGACTCGAAACACCCGTAGCTTGGAGGCCGCGCTTGCGGCCGCTTCGCGGCCGTTGATCCTTGTGGTCGTCGAGGCTGGGGCAGCCGGCGTGATCTGGCCCGAGCGACCGGAGCGGCTCGGGATCTCTCGAAAAGAGAAAGTGGACCCCCGCCGCGGAGCGGCCGGAAGGTGCGGCGTCGCGGGACGCGAGTTTCAGGTGCAACGTTGGGAGACGCCGCATCAGCGTGGGGGAACCCCTGGTTCCCCCACGGGCCCCTCCTTGCGAGCGCCCTGGGCTCCTCAAACCGAAGCGGAGCCGGCGGCTCGCAGCCGAGGTCAATGTCGCCTCTCGCCTGGTGAGCCTCCCGCCGGGCCAAGCCCGGCTCCGGCGGCGCATCATTGCCGCCCAAGATCCAGAAAGACTTGTCACAACCTCACGAGTCCGCGGGACCAAGAAGGGCTAGAACACCTCGGGGCACCATGGAGCCCGGCTCGTGCGGAAGAGCGCGTCCGCGCGCTCGACAGCGCCCGAGCGAAGCTCATCGACGCGCCCGGCGCGCAGGAGCTCGGCGAACGAGAAGCCTCCGAGGTACGCCGACGCGAGGTCGCCCACGCCGAGACGAAGGTCCGGCTCGCGCCCAGCACGGGTGACCGCGACCCCATCTTCGCCCGCCCGCAACTCGTAGCACCCCACGTTCCAGGGGCAGAAGTCGTCCTCGACGTCCAGCACGAGGGATCCTCGATCGGCGTAGGAGCGTGCGGCGAGGGCGTCGCGCACGTCGACGAGGCGCAGCCACAGGCCGTCTCCGAGCCGGAACCGCAGCCGTGCCGGCTCGGCCGCGAGCAGGAACAGCGGGTGGTCCGGGGACATGGTTCGGGTCGTTAACCAGGCGACGAGGTCGACGCCGAAGAGGAAGCGCCACAGCTCCCGCGTCGCGAGCGGCGTCGCCGAGATCTCCTCGTTCACGATCAGGGTCGAGCCCGGCAGGCCGTCCGGCCAATCCTGCTTGACACGGTAGAGGGCGTATCCCTCGAGCGCCCCGTCGCGCTCGAAGACCGCGCGGAAGAGCACGCTGGCGCCCCGCCGGTAGGGCTCCTCGTCGGCCAGCACCTCGTGCTCCCACCACGCACGCGTGCGCGAGTGAAACCCGGGCGTGACGGAGCGCACGCGATCGTAGACCGGAGGGAGGAGCTCCAAGGCCTCGTCGTGGCCGACGAGCCGCACGCTCCCGGTCGGCTCTCGCCGGCTCGCAGGCGCTGCGCGATCGCGGTCCGCGTCGATGCGCGCGTTCTTCGTCGCGAGCCCGAAGCCGAAGCGCCCGTAGATCAGCGCCTCGGACGCCCAGAGGGCGGCGAGAGGCTCCCCGTGAGCCCGGATGTCGTCGAGCTGCCGGCGCATGAGCCCGGTCAGGACGCCGCGCCGGCGGTGGCTCGGGAGCACCCCCACGCCCGTGACGCCCGCCGTGCGGGCCTCGCCGCCTGGAACGCTGAGGGCGAACTTGACCGTCGAGGAGGCGGCGACGATCTCCGAGCCATCGTAGGCCGCGAGCGAGCGCTCCACGTCGACGACGTTGCGCCAGTGCTCGATCTGAGCCGGATGAGCCTGGTCCCCGAAGGCAGTCGCGACGGCCCGGATCGCCCGCTCGAAGTCCTCCGCCACGAGCGGGCGGATCTCGACCGAGCTCATCCGACCCGTACGAGCGGCGCGTACTCGAGCACCAGGCGCCGCTCGCTGCCGTCCCCGCTGAAGCGAACGGTCACGGTGCCGTCGCGCTCGATCCCGATGACGACGCCCTCTCCGAGCGTCGCATGCCGGACGGAGTCGCCGGTGGCGATGGCGGGAACCTCACCGCGCGGCTGCACGGCCGTCCCGCGGCGACCGTAATCGGACCAGGACGCCGGGCGCAGGCGCTCACGCTCCGTTTCGGCGCCGAGCTCGTCGAGGAAGCGGCTCGGCAGGTTGTACCCCCGCGCGCCCCAGAGCGTCCTCGAGGTGGCATGCGTGAGCATCAGCCGCTCCTGCGCCCTGGTGACGCCGACGTAGAAGAGCCGTCGCTCCTCCTCGATGCCCTGTTCCTCGATGGAGCGCGAATGCGGGAAGACACCCTCCTCCATGCCGACGATGAAGACCGCCCGGAACTCGAGCCCCTTGGCGTTGTGAAGGGTCATGAGCGTCACGAGGCTCGCGTCGGCGCGCAGCGTGTCCTGGTCGGACGTCAGCGAGACCTCGGCGAGGAACCCGGCCGGCGTCGCCTCCTCCGCCGTCTGCTCGTACTCCCGCGCGACCCCGACGAGCTCGCGCAGGTTCTCGAGCCGGCCTTGGGCCTCGATCGTCCGCTCGGCCTCGTACGCCTCGATCATGCCGCTGCGGTCGAGGACGCGCTCGAGCAGCTCCGACGGGCGCAGCTCTCCCGCCTGTGCCATCAGGGACTCCATCGTCGCCCGGAAGCTCCGGACGGCGCGGGCGGGGGCGGCGCCGAGACCGGCCTCGTCCGGGCGCGCGAGCGCCTCCCACAGCGAGACGCCCTGGGTGTCGGCAAACGTGCGCAGCCGGGCGAGGGACGTGTCTCCGATGCCTCTCCTCGGGCGGTTCGCGATGCGCGCGAGCGAGACCGCGTCGTCCGGGTTGACGAGCACCTGCAGGTAAGCGAGCGCGTCCTTCACCTCGGCACGCTCGAAGAAGCGCGGCCCGCCGATCACCTGGTAGGGGATATCCGCGCGAACCAGCACCTCCTCGAGTACGCGGGACTGGGCGTTCGTCCGGTAGAAGATCGCGAGCTCGGCGCCCGAGTACGCCTCCTCTCCGAGCCGCGCGATCTCCGCGACCACGAGGCGCGCCTCGGCTCGCTCGTCCTCCACCTCGATGACGCGGACGGGCTCGCCCTCGCCGAGCTCGCTCCAGAGCTCCTTCGGCTTGCGCTCGCGGTTGTTGGCGATCACGGCGTTCGCGGCGGCGAGGATGCGGTTCGCCGAGCGGTAGTTCTGCTCGAGGGGGACCACCTGCGCCTCCGGGAAGTCGTGCTCGAACTCGAGGATGTTGCGGATGTCGGCACCGCGGAAGGCGTAGATCGACTGGTCGGGATCGCCGACTGCGAAGACGTTCCCGTGCACGCCGGCGAGGAGCTGCAGGAGCCGGTACTGCGCGTGGTTCGTGTCCTGGTACTCGTCGACGAGAACGTAGCGGAAGGCCTTCTGCCACTTCTCGCGGTCGTCGGGGTGGTGCTCGAGGATCTCGACCGTCCGCATGATCAGGTCGTCGAAGTCCATCGCGTTGGCGGCGTG
>CAZCIJ010000271.1:0-4737 GCA_964498265.1 uncultured Gaiellales bacterium
CCAGCGGCGTGCGCCACGTTGTCGCAAGGGCGCCGCGTCGGGCGGCGCGGATCGAAAGGAGCAGACCATGAAGAGATTGCTGGTTGGACTGCTGGCTTCCACGGCGCTCGCGTTCGCCACGGCGGCCGGTGCCGCGACGGAGCAGTTCGACGGGACAGCGACGCTCGGCGTCGCGTCCGATGGGTTCGTCTACGAGATGAGCGGCGGGCTCGTCGGCGAGTGGTTCATCCCGTTCGCGACCTTCGACTGCATGGGGCAGCCGAAGACGTACCAGTGCACGGGCGCCGACACCTTCAGCGGGTTTCTCGATCGGAACGGCAACACGGTGCAGGACGCCGGTGAGCCCGGAGGCACGCTCGAGCTCGTGTTCCAGCTCAGCCATGCGGCATCCGGGAACGGGCGCTGTCACCACGTGATCGAAAGCGGCACGGGTGACTTCGCCGGCGCGACCGGTCAGGTCACGTTCAAGGACCGGCTGGGCGCCTGCGGCGAGGTGCTGACCACCTACAAGGGCTACATCAAGCTCTAGGCCGGGGAGTCCGCGTTCCGGCACGATCGAGCCGGGCAGGCCCGGGCGGGCCTGACGATCGCATTCGGCGCCGGAGGAGCCTGCGGCGAGCCGCGCGGCGGTGCACGTGCCGGGCGGCTCGTGCAGGCTCCGCGTGCGGGAAGGTTCTGTGGCGACTGAGGGACCGATCGCAGTCGGGGAGCGCCTCGCCGGCTACCTGATCGACGAGCTCATTGGGCGAGGCGGAATGAGCCACGTGTACCGCGCCCGAGACGAGCGGCTCGAGCGAAACGTCGCGCTCAAGGTCCTCGGCCGGCGCTACGCAGCTGACGCCGACCTCCGGGAACGGCTGCTCCGCGAGTCGCGGCTCGCAGCCAGCCTCGATCACCAGAACGTCGTCCCCGTGTACGACGCGGGCGAAGCCGACGGGCGCCTGTACCTCGCGATGGGCTACGTCGAGGGCTCGGACTTGCGGGCGAGACTCCGGCGCGAAGGCGTTCTCGAGCCGGCCACGGCGGTCGCGATCGCCGAGCAGGTCGCCTTTGCGCTCGACGCTGCACACGCGAAGGGACTCGTCCACCGCGACGTCAAGCCCTCTCACGTGCTGATCGACGAGCGAGGTCACTGCTACCTCGCCGACTTCGGGCTCATGCAGAGCCCTTCGATCAGCGGGCCGTTCGACGGCCGACTGCTCGGCACAGTCGACTACGTCGCACCCGAGCAGATTCGCGGCGACCCGGTGGACGGACGGGCGGACGTGTACGCGCTCGGTTGCGTGATGTTCGAGTGCCTGACCGGGGAGGCGCCGTTCAGGCGGCCGTCCGAGGTGGCGACGATCTTTGCCCATCTCGACGAGCCGCCGCCGCGCGCAAGCGAGTCTCGCCCCGGCCTGCCGGCAGCCCTCGACCCGGGCCTGGCACGTGCGCTCGCGAAGGATCCAGGGGAACGGCAGTGGGCCTGCGCGGCCCTCGTCGCCACGGCGCGCGAGGCGCTGGGACTCGACACGTAAGGCTCGAGCGGCTCGCGTCGGCCGAGGTGGCCCGGTGACCTGGGCCGGACGAGGTTGAGCAGGCATTCGGCGGACTCCTTGTTGAGGCACCGCCGCCTGATCCGGGAATGCAGCCTACCGGCCCGGCACGCCACCTCCCCGGCGAGCACTAGCGCGCGATCGACCAGGTGAAGCGCGTCTGGCTGCCCGCGGGAGCGAGGCCGCCGGGGCGCATGCCACGGCGAATGAGCACCGTCGGACCGGCCGAGCGCGCCGCGAGCGCTGTTCGCGTTCGCCCGAGACCCTCCCGGCGCCACCGCTCGGTCAGCCCGACGACGACGACGGAGGCGTCGTCAGCCGCAGCGACCAGCGCTTCGGGAGAGGGCTCCACGAGGACCGGCTCGGCGGGGGTGCCGAGAGCACGCTGCACGGCGATCGAGGCGTTCGCAAGCAAGCGGCTCGAGTCGCGTCCGGACGCTCCCGTCGTCGAGCCCGCCAGCCTGAGCGGCACAGACCGGTTACGGGCAAGCCACGCGCCGAGCTCGACCGCGGCCCAGTCGTGGTCGACGCCGGTGAAGGGAACGAGCACCGGACCCTCCGTGATCGTGTCGCCGACGACGACCGCGACGTCGCAGGGCGCTTGCTCGAGAAGGGTCAGCAGGCGTTGGTCCTCCAGCAGTCGCGCCGGCGCGTCCGCGAGCACCAGATCGACGTCGTGCTCGACGGCGAGCCGCGCGAGATCGGCGCCGGGCGCCAACGAGGTGAAGGCCGCGGTTCGAGCGGCGACGCCGTCCCGCAGCAGGACCTCGCGACGGTCCTGGAGCTGCGCGGTCGAGCCTTCGAGGGCGGCGGCGGAGGCGACCGGGTGAAGGACGATCAGCTCCCTCGGAGGCTCGCGCGCCAGCGGCTCGGCAAGGGCGAGCAGCTGGTCGAGCGCGGCGAGGTCGAGGACCGCCGCCACGATCGAACGCGACGTTGCGTCGGTCGCCTCTCTCCGCACAGGCGCCGCGCGGAGCGCCTGGTCTTGGCGAAGCATCGACGCCTCGAGGTCGCGCAGCCACGGGCCGGGCTCGATGCCGAGCTCGTCCACGAGCTCCTTTCGCGCCGTCCGGTATGCCTGGAGGGCCTCTGCCTGGCGATCGGAGCGGTACAGCGCGAGCATGAGCAGTCCGCGCAGCCGCTCCCGCCAGGGGTGCTCCTCGACGAGCGACTCGATCTCGGGGACGAGTTCCGCATCCTCCCCGCGCGCGAGGTCGGCCTCGAGCCGCCGCTCGACGCCGACCAGTCGCAGCTCGTCCAGACGAGCGGCAGCGGCGCGTGCGACGCCGGCATCGGCGACGTCGGCAAGCGCCGGGCCGCGCCAGAGGGCGAGCGCCTCTCGAAGCAGGCGCGCCGCCTCGTCCGGGCGCCCCTCGTCGAGGGCCACGGCGCCGTCGGTCGCGAGGCGCTCGAAGCGCTCGAGGTCGAGGGCGGGGCGCTCGGCGCGGAGGACGTATCCCGGCTCGCGCGTCTCGATCGCTCCGCGTCCGAGCTCCTTCCGGAGCCGCGAGACATACCCCTGGACGACGTTCGCGGCGGTGTCGGGAGGTTCGTCCGGCCACACCTCATCGATCAGGCGTGACACCGGGACGACCTCATTTGCATGCAGCAGGAGGACGGCGAGCACAGCGCGCTGGCGAAGCCCGCCGAGTCTGGCCGCCCGCCCGGCCGCCGTCGTCGCCTCGAGCGGCCCGAGGACGCGATACGCAGTCACGCGGCGCCGCTACCAGCACGCCGCCGAGAGGCGTGGCTCCTCGTCCTCTCCGGCCGGTGGCGCAGGGAAGAGATCGGGGCCGTGCGTCTCGCGATCGCCCATGAGACCCTGATCCGCTTCACCTGGTCACTCGGACGATCCCGTGAGCGCCCACGGCGGCGGGCTGCCCGGCTCGCACGGCGGCTCCGATCGGCTCGGCGGCGGGTCGCCCGGGCCGAACCGTCCGCCGAAGCTCGCGTCGACGTCGTTGATCGTCCGCAGGGGACGCACGAACGGCTCGTCGCCCGTGACTCGGTAGAGGTGGACCGACACGATGGCCTGCCGGTGCTCGTCGAGTCGGATCCGTCCGTTCGGAGCGTCCAAGTCGGTCGCCGCGAGCGCGCCCCGGAAGCGACGCTGACCCGCGGAGAGGTCGGCGTCGACCTTCTCGAGCGCCAGCAGCACCGCCTCCATCGCGTTGTGGTAGGGGAGGTCGAAGAAGTGTGCGGGATCGGCGAGCTCGGGGAACGCCTCGGTGAACTCCGAGCTGTACGCCGCGAACGCGGGCGCCGGCGGGTCCACCGCGAAGGGGATATCCCAGGCCGAGGCCAGCCCTATCAGGCGACTCTCGAGCCTCTTCACCACGTCCGGCGCGGTCGGGAAGGAATACCCGCCCGCGATCACCCGGTCGGTCCGGGCGGAGGCGGGATCCTGCTGGCGCGCGAGGAACGTGTCGGCGCCCCTGAGGGCAAAGAACGTCAGGTAGTAGCCGTCGATGCCCTCGGAGGGAACGTCCGCGAGCAGCTCGGGCCAGCGCTCCCAACGGCTGTCGAGCCAGACCCGCTCGACGATCTCCCCGCCCAGCGCGCAGAACTCGGCCACGAAGCCGGCCTGCGCCCCCCACGAGCCGAGGTCGGGCCAGCCGATCGTGATCGCGCGCCGCCAGCCGAGCTCCTCGTACGCATACGTTCCCAGCCCTGCGCTCAGCTGCGCGTCGGTGGGGCTGAACCGGAACACGTTCGGGCCGGGAGAGAGGTTGCTCACGGTCCCCCCGTTGGTGATCACGAAGGTCACCTCGGGCTGCCGTGCCGCATACCGTACGAGCGGCGGTGCGAGCGTATAGACGTTCGATCCCACGAGGAGGTCCACTCCCTCCTCTTCCACCAGCCTGCGAGCCTCGACCGTTCCTTCCGTCGGCTCGGAGGCGCAGCCGAAGAGGAGCTCGACCGGGCGCCCTGCCACCGTGGCGCCCTCGACACCGTCCAGCGGTCCCGGGCCGCGCAGGCTCCCGCCGCGGCGGAGCAGCGGCAGCTCCGCGCCCGCCTTGGCGAGCTCTTCGCCTGGTCCGGAGAGTGCGAGTTCGCCGCAGGAGACGAGGAGGCCGATCCTGATCACCTCCTCGTCGCCGCCGCAGGAGCCGCCGAGCAGGGCGAGCACCACGGCGAGGACGAGGAGGGTGGCGCGAGCGCTCATGCCGTGTGCGTGGTGACCCAGACACCACCTGCTCCG
>CAZCIJ010000272.1:0-4737 GCA_964498265.1 uncultured Gaiellales bacterium
GGAACACCATCCCGATCAGCTTGCGCACCTCGACCGGGTCGTCCTCCGGGCCGTAGAGATCCTGGCCGTGGTAGAGGATCTGCCCTTCGACCCGGGCGCCCTCGACGAGGTCGTTCATGCGGTCGAAGCAGCGGATGAAGGTCGACTTCCCGCAGCCCGACGGTCCGATGAACGCCGTCACGTGGTTGCGGTAGACGTCCATCGAGACGTCCCTGAGCGCGAGGAACTTCCCGTAGTAGACGTGCACGTTGTCGCAGTCGAAGACGGCGGTGCGCGGACCAGCCGTGCCGGTCCCGTGAAGGCGATCGACCTGCAAGTCTCGGATCTTACGGGTCTCTGTCTCGGCCTCGGCCATCGATCACCACTTCTTCTGGTAGCGGTTGCGGAGCCAGATCGCGAATGCGTTCAGCAAGAGCAGCATCAATAGCAAGATGATGATCGCCCCGGCGGCGAGCGCGCGAAACTCGTCCTGGGGCCGCCCGATCCACTGGAAGATCTGAATCGGGAGGGCCGTGAACGGGCCCAGGAGCGTCGGATTGACCGTCACGAACGTCAGCGCGCCCACGAGCAGGAGCGGCGCCGTCTCGCCTACTCCGCGTGAGACGGAGAGGATCGAGCCGGTCGCGATGCCCGGGATCGCGGCCGGCAGCACCTGGCGGCGCACGACCTGCCACTTCGTCGCGCCGACCGCGTACGCGCCCTGCCGGATCGAGTCGGGCACAGCCCGGATCGCCTCCCGGGAGGCGACGATCACCGTCGGGAGCACGAGGAGCGTGAGGATGATCGCGCCGGCGAGAAGCACCCGGCCGAGGTCGATGCCGCGGACGATGAAGGCCAGCCCGAGGATGCCGTAGACGATCGAGGGCACGGCGGCGAGGTTCTGGATGCTGAGCTCGAGGAAGCGGTTGTACCAGCACTCCCTGTGCGCGTACTCCTCGAGATAGACGGCAGTGCCGACGCCGATCGGCACCGAGAAGGCGACCAGCAGGACGCCGAGGTAGAGCGAGGCGAGGATGGCCGGCCTCGCGCCCGCGCGCTCCGGGCTCGTCGACGGGGAGTTGAGGAGCAGCTGCTTCCCGATCGAGCCGACGCCGTCGATGAGGACATCGATGATCAGCGCTCCGAGCGTGACGAAGCCGATCGCGAGCGACAGCATCAAGAAGCCGAAGAAGACGTAGCCCGTGATCTGGTCGCGCCTGCTTCCAGGGCCGACGATGGCCGCGGCGCGTGCGCCCTCGACGGCTGCGGCCGTACGGCTGGTCATTCGTAGATCTCCCGGTACTTGCGGACGAGGCGGATCGAGATGATGTTCATCACGAACGTGATGACGAAGAGCGTCAAGCCCACCGCGAAGATCGTCTTGTACTCGATCGACCCGGTGGGCACGTCGCCCTGGCCGGTCGCGCCGATGAACGCCGTCATCGTCTGCACGGGGCTCGTCGGGTCGAGCGTGAGCGTCGGCTGGCCGCCCGCGGCGATGTAGACGATCATCGTCTCCCCGACGATGCGCGAGATGCCGAGCACGAAGCTCGCGATGATGCCCGAGATCGCAGCCGGCACGACGACGCGGGTCGCCACCTTCAGGCGCGTCGCTCCGAGGGCATAGGCGCCCGAGCGCAGCTCCATCGGCACGGCGCTCATCGCGTCCTCGGAGATCGAGGCCACGGTCGGCAAGACCGCGACGCCGACGACGAGGCCCGCCGACAGGGCGCTGAAGGTCCTGACGTCGATGCCGATGTCCTGGAGGAGCGGCGTCAGGAGCAGGAGCGCGAAGTAGCCGAAGACGACCGTCGGGATGCCGGCCAGCACCTCGAGGATGGGCTTCAGCGTCTTGCGGACGCGCGGGTGGGCGTACTCGCTCAGGTAGATCGCCGCGCCGAGGCCGAACGGGATGCACACGAGCGACGCCCAGATCGTGACCGAGAACGTTCCGGACAGCAGCGGGACGACGCCGAAGTCGGGAGGCTCGAAGAGCGGCGCCCAGCGCGTCCCCGTGATGAAGTCGATGAAGTTGATCTCCTCGAAGAACTCGGTCGCGGGCAGGAGCAGCGAGACGACGATCCCGACGGTCGTCGCGACCGAGATCAACGAGCAGACGATGAGGGAGACTCTGATCCCGTCCTCGCCCCACCGGCGGCGGCGGGTGCGCAACCGGATCTCCGGTTGCGCACCCGCCGTGCCCGTGACGTCGTGTGTCGCCAAGAACGCTGTCTAGCCGCCCAGTTCCTGGATGGCCGCCTCGACCTCTTGGGTCGCCTGCTGCCTCGTCTCGTCGGTCGGCGCGATGACGAGCGCCTCTGCGGCGATCGCGTCGATGTTGTCGATGTAGTACTTCACGAACTCCTGCACCTCCGGCCGCGCGAACGACTCCTTCTTCAGGTAGATGAAGAGGGGCCGGGAGAGCGGAGTATACGAGCCGTCCACGGCGGCCTCCGCGCTCGGGGCGACGCATCCGCCGCCGCCGTCGATCTCGATCGCGTTGAGCTCGCCCTCGTTCTCGGCGTAGTAGCTGTAGCCGAAGTAGCCGAGCCCGCCTTCGTCGCCCTCGACGGCCTGGACGATGACGTTGTCGTCCTCGGAGGGCGTGTAGTCGGCGCGGCTCGCGCCCTCCTCGCCGTTGATGACGTCGGTGAAGTAGTCGAAGGTTCCGGAGTCGGTGCCCGGGCCGGCGAGCACGAGCGGCACGTCCGGGTAGCTCGGGTCGACCTGGTTCCAGTTCGTGATCTGGCCCTCGGCCTCGGGCGCCCAGATCGTGTTCAGCTGCTCGACCGTCAGGCAGTCGGCCCAGTCGTTCGCGCTGTTCGCGACGACGGTGAGCGCGTCGATGGCGATCGGCACCTCGATGTACTCGATGCCGTTCTCCTCGCAGGCGGCGATCTCGTCGTCCCCAATCGGGCGCGAGGCGTCGGAGATGTCGGTCTCGCCGGCGCAGAAGCGCTCGAAGCCCGCGCCCGAGCCGGAGATGCCGACGGTGACGGTCACGCCGGGGTACTCGTTCTGGAACGCCTCGGCGGCGGCGGTCGTGAGCGGGCCGACCGTCGACGAGCCGTCGATCTCGATCGTGCCGGAGATCTCCGCCACCTCTTCGGTCGTCTCCTCCGCAGCAGCCTCCTCGGCCGAGCCGGTCTCCTCGGGGGCGGCCGCCTCCTCCGTCGTCGCCGCTGCTTCATTCCCCTCATCGCCGCCGCCGCACCCGGCCGCGACGACGCCGAGCGCCGCGACGAGCAGAGCGAGGAGGATCAACATTCTCGATCGGCGAAATGGCATGTTTCTCCCTTCCCGATGGACGAACGAAACCGCGCCGATTGTGAAAGCCTCCCTGTAGCCCGTGGGCACCGGGGTGGTGAACGGCCGGTGAAGATGTGGTAACGCGCGTCGCCCGTTCGGGGGGTGGTCCCTAGCCGACGGGGAATCGCGCACGGATCGTGAGGCCCTCGCCGCGTCCGCCCTCCGCCTCGACGGTTCCGCCCGCGGCCGTGATCACGTGCTTGACGATGGCGAGCCCGAGGCCGGTGCCGCGCGAGGCGCGTGCGCGGTCGGTGCGGTAGAAGCGCTCGAAGAGGCGCGGGAGGTCGTGCTCGGCGACGCCGATCCCGGTATCGCGCGCCTCGAGGATCCTCTCGCCGTCGCGCGCGGCGACCGACAGCGTGAACGTGCAGCCCGCCCCCGCGTAGCGGAGGGCGTTCTGGGCGAGGTTCTCCGCCACGACTCGCAGCATCCGCGGGCGGATGGGGATCTCCACGGCGGCGTCGCCCTCGACGCGCACCGCGATCCCGGCGCGCGCGGCGCGCTCTGCGAGGCTCTCGGCCACCTCGTCGAGGATCGGGAGCGCGGGCGTGAACCCGAGCGAGACGATCTCGCGGCCGGTCTCGAGCTCGGAGAGGAAGAGGACGTCGTCGATGAGCTCGCGAATCTGCTCGACCTCGCCGCGGGCCTGCTCGACGAGGTCCGACGGGTCGGTGTCCGGCAGCTCGGCGGTCTCGAGCAGCGCCATGATGCGGGCGAGCGGCGTGCGCAGCTCGTGCGACACAGCCGCGGTGAAGCCGGCTCGCAGCTCCTCGTACGCGGCGAGCTCGCCTGGCTCCGTGAGGTACAGAAGCGTCTCCTGGCGGCCTGCCACCTCGTACGAGACCGAGAACGGCACGCGCCTCGACCCGGCGCGCAGCGTCTCCTCCGGGAGAGCCGCGCCCTCCTCGATTCCCTCGAGCGACTCTCGCGCCCGCCGGCTCGCGGCGACGACCCGCCCCGCGTCGTCGAGCACGACCACGATCTCTCGGCTCTCCTCGACGAGCCTGCGACCCCGCTCGGCTTCGAGGCGCAGGTCCTCCGGCTCGGTGTCCGAGAGGCGGGTCCGGCCGACGCCCCGCTCCATAGTGTGAGTATGTAGCAGACGCGCGAAGGGAGTCCGCTGGGCTCCGTCTGAATCCGCCGCCCGGATCGCTCCAACGCCGAGCGTGTGGGTACACGCGATCGGTGAGACAGGGAACCGCTCGATGTGACGGCGGCGCATGCCTGTCCGGGTCATCCCTGCGGGCGTCCCGTCGCTGATCGCCCGCTCGTGCGTCGAAGGGCGTGGTTGCCCGCGGCCGCGCCCCCCGGGCGGTCTTCGCTGAGGCGGAGCCGGTTGTGGTCGCCTCGTAGAGCGGACTCCCTTCGGTGTTCAGTGACTTTCCAGAGCGCCACCAGCGGCGTGCGCCACGTTGTCGCAAGGGCGCCGCGTCGGGCGGCGCGGATCGA
>CAZCIJ010000273.1:0-4732 GCA_964498265.1 uncultured Gaiellales bacterium
GCTGCGTGACCCAGCTTGCGCAGGACGAGATCCCAGGTTCCGAGGCCTGTTGCCAGGCTCGGGATGGAGCTGAGCGCGAAGATGACCCCGGCCCAGAGCACCACCGGGACCCAGGCCGAGAGCCGCGCTGCGGTCGCGCGTTCCATCGTCGCCATGGCCGTTCAGGGTAGCTGGGGCCTGGCTGCGCCGCGCTCCCGGGGCGCCGGATGATACTGTCTGCCATCCGACATAGGCGAGCGGTCAAGGGAAGCCGGTGCGAGTCCGGCACGGTCCCGCCGCTGTAAGGGGAGATGCTCCTCCGCCACGACGCCACTGGCATCCGCCGGGAAGGCGGCGAGGGAGGGAGCCCCGAGTCAGAAGACCTGTCGCTCGCCGAGCACCCCGTTCCCCTCGAGGAAGGAGGAATCGTGCCCCGTAGAGCGCTCTCCGCTCTTCCCGCCCTCGTCGTCGCGCTCGTGCTTGCTGCGCCCGCGCTCGGCGTCCGCGCCCACGTTCGCGTCGAGGGCGCGACGACCACGATCTTCGGTGCGACCGACCCGCTCGTCACGCCGTACACCGGGAAGCTGCCCGTCGAGGGCGGTCCCGAGCTCACCCTCACTCAGCCGACGGCGCTCGGCGCGCTCGAGTCCGCGAGCAGGCGCGGTGAGTTCTTCTTCCGGCTCACGCAGGCGTCGTTCGGCGCGTACGTCGACCAGATCGGGCGCAACGCCGCCGAGGGCCAGAGCGGCTGGGTGTACAAGGTGAACGGCGCACTGCCGCCCGTGGGCGCCGACGCGGCTACCGTCGAGGAAGGAGACCGCGTCCTCTGGTACTGGGCGACCTTCACCGTCGAGGGAGGGCCGCCCACGCTCCAGCTCGTGCGTGCCGGCCGCGGCTGCTACCGGGCCGTCTCCGTCGACGACGCCGGAACGCGCACGCGAGCGCGAAACGTCGTCTTCGAGCTCGACCGCCGCAAGCGCCGCTCCTCCAGCGGGCGCGTCTGCCCGCGAGGCGAGTGGGACGAGTTGC
Source organism: uncultured Gaiellales bacterium (assembly GCA_964498265.1). Taxonomy (GTDB): domain Bacteria; phylum Actinomycetota; class Thermoleophilia; order Gaiellales; family Gaiellaceae; genus CAZCIJ01. The sequence goes on from CAZCIJ010000273.1 coordinate 1,009, forward strand.
GCGCCACGAAGCGGGGCGCGATCCGCTCGCGGGTGATCGATCGATGAGCCGATCGATCGTCTAGGGGCTCGGGACGATGGCGCTCGATCGGCTCCGGCTGGCAGCGGCCGCCGCCGCCGTCGCCGTCCTCGCGGCGTGCGGGGGCGGGAGCGGCGGCCCCGGCGACGGCGACGCGTCGCTCTGGGTCACTCGCGACCGCGGTGCGGACGTCGTGCTGACGGCGACCGTCCCCGCGGGCCTGACAGTGCTGCAGGCGCTCGATCGCGAGGCCGACGTCGAGACGCGGTACGGCGGCCGCTTCGTGCAGGCGATCGAGGGCATCGAGGGCAGCCTCGCCCGGCGGCAGGACTGGTTCTACTTCGTGAACGGGATCGAGCCCGACCTGGGCGCGACGGAGGTCGAGCTGCGCCCGGGAGACGTGGCCTGGTGGGATTTCCGGGGATGGGAGGAGGAGATGGAGGCGCCGGTCGTCGTCGGGGCCTTCCCGGAGCCGTTCGCCCACGGCTGGGACGGACGTGTCCGCCCCCTCGAGGTCGTCGCGCCCCCCGAGCTCGCAGCGGAGGCGCAAGCGCTGGAACGGCTCCTCGCCCGCGAGCCCGCCGACCCGACCTCGGAGCCGAACTCGTTCGTGCTCGAGCTCCGGGACGATGGCGAGGGCGCAACCCTGACGGCCACCAGGGGAGCCGCCAACGGGTCGGCCGTGACGTTCACGCTCGCCGGCTCCCTCGAGGCCGTGAAGGCAGCGGCTGCCGCGCTCGTGCGGGATCCGGCCGTCGTTCGCTACCGCTACGCGGCGCGCTTCGACGGCCGGGGAAGGGTCATCGGGTGAGAGGCGTGCGGCTCTCCCCGGTCCCGGCGTCGCTCATGCTGGCTGCCGTGGCCGCGGCGGCGCTGCTCGCAAGCCGCATCGCGCCCGTCGCTGCGCTCGCCGGCCTGCTTCTCGCAGTCGTCCTTCGCTACGGGCAGCAAGGCCGGCGCAGGCTCTACGTCTTCGGTGCCCTCTGGTCCGCCGTCGGCGTGTTCGTCGTGTGGCCCCTCGTGACGGTGGTGGGTACCACCGTGCTCTGGACCGGGCCGGCCGTCCCGGTGCTCGGCCGGATCGATGTCACGGCGGAGGAGCTCGAGCTGGGCGCTCTGTACGCGCTGCGCCTGGCCGCGGTCGCGCTCGCGTTCGGCGCGTACGCCCTCCTCGTCGACCACGATCGCCTGCTCGCCTCGCTGGGCGTCGCGCGCCGCTCGGCCTTCGCGGCGGTGCTCGCGACGAGGCTCGTTCCGACGCTCGAGCGCGACGCGACCGGCCTCGCGGAGGCCGTGCGCGGGCGAGGGCTCCAGCTCGAGGGCGTGCGTGCCCACGCGCGGCTCGTGTCCCCGCTCGTGGCGGGCTCGCTCGAGCGCGCGCTCAACCTCGCCGAGTCGATGGAGGCGCGCGGCTTCGGTCGACCGGGGCGGACCAGGATGCCCCAGCCTGCCTGGTCTGCGATCGACCGCGTCGCCGTCGTCGCCGGCGCCGGTCTCGTCGTCGGAGCCGTCGTATGGCTCTAGCGCCGGGAGCGCTGGCCTTCGCCGAGGACGTCGGCTTCTCCTATCCCGGCCGGTCGCCGGCCCTTCGCGACGTCTCGCTGGAGCTGCGCGAGGGCGAGCCCGTCGCGCTCCTCGGCCCCTCGGGGTCGGGAAAGACCACCCTGCTGCGGGCGCTCGCCGGTCTCGTGCCCCACTTCCATGGAGGCCGCTTCACGGGCCGCGTGGTCGTGGCCGGTCTGGACACGCGCCACGCGCGACCGGCCGACCTCGCCGGCACGGTCGCCACCGTCTTCCAGGATCCCGAGGACCAGGTCGTGATGGACCGGGTGAAGAACGAGGTCGCGTTCGGGCTCGAGAACGTCGGCGTGCCGCCGGCCGAGATCCGCTTCCGGGCCGAGGAGGCGCTGGTCGCCGTCGACGCGCTCCACCTCGCCGGACGCCGCACGGCGGAGCTCTCGGGCGGCGAGCTCCAGCGGGTGTGCCTGGCGTCGGCGCTTGCGCTGCGCCCGAGGCTGCTTTTGCTCGACGAGCCGACGTCGCAGCTCGATCCGAGCGGCGCCGAGGCGCTCCTGGCCGCGTGCGCGCGGCTGCACACGTCGCTCGTCCTCTCCGAGCACCGCATCGGGCGCGCGCTCGCGCTGGCCGAGCGCGTGCTCTTCGTCGAGGAGGGACGAGTGCTGCTCGACGCCACACGCGAGGCCGCGCTCGCCTGGCTCGCACGCGAGCGGCCCGCATACGTCCCCGGCGTCGCCGGCGCCGAGCTCCCCCCGGCGGCGTCCGGAGAGACGCTCGTCGCGCTCGAGGACGTCTCGTTCGCCTACCGCCGCATCCCCGCGCTGGACGGCGTCAGCCTCGAGGTGCGCCGGGGCGAGGTGGTCGCGCTGGAAGGGCCGAACGGGAGCGGCAAGACGACGGTCGCGAAGCTCGCGGCAGGGCTGCTGGAGCCCGCCTCGGGCCGGGTGCGTCGCCACGGCCGGGCGACGTACCTCTCCCAGGATCCCGGCCGGTACCTCGTGTGCGATCGCGCCGACGCCGAGGTCGCCCTCGGCGTGGGCGGCGACCTGGCGCGAGCCAGGGCGGCTCTCGAGTCCGCTGGGCTCTCCCATGCGGCGGGCAGGCATCCCCGCGACCTCTCGAGCGGCGAGCGCGAGCGGCTCGGACTGGCGGCGGTGGCCGTGTCCGAGCCGGACGTCCTCGTTCTCGACGAGCCGACTCGCGGCGTCGATCCCGTGCGCAAGCGCGAGCTCGCCGCCTGGGTGGAGGCCCAGGCCGCGGCCGGCCGCGGCGTGCTGGTGGCAACGCACGATCGTGGCTTTCCGGCGCACCGGCGGGTGGCGCTGGGCGCCGGGGAGGCGATCCGTGCGTCCTAGCCGCAACAGGCTGGGGCTGGCCATCGTCGCGGCGGCGCTGTGCGCGTTCGCGGCGGCCGCCTGGGCGGCGCTCGACCCGTCCCGAGCCGGGCTGTCGCTCCTTCTGGCCGCGTTCGCGCTGCTCGCCGGGGGCGCAGCATGGCTCGAGCTGGGGCCCGGGTCGGCGAAGGAGCTCGCGGTCGTCGCGACGCTCGGGGGGGTGGCCGCCGCCGGACGCGTGCTGTTCGCCGTGATCCCGGGCGTGCAGCCGGTGACGGTGATCGCCGTGGCGAGCGGAGCGGCGCTCGGGATGCGGGCGGGGGTCGGCGTGGGCGCGACCGCAGCGCTCGCCTCGAACTTCTTCCTCGGGCAGGGCGTCTGGACTCCGTGGCAGATGCTCGGCTGGGGAGCGTGCGGCGCCGCCGGAGCCGCGCTGGCGCCGATCCTGGCCCGCCGCCTGCCGTTCGCCGCCGTCTGCTTCGTGCTCGGCTTCGCCTTCAGCGGCCTCATGGACCTCTGGGAGTGGTTCAGCTTCTACCCGCACACGTGGGAGGCGTTCGTCCTGCAGATGGCTCGAGGCTTCCCGTTCCAGCTCGCTCACGCAATCGGCAATCTCCTCATCGCCCTCGCCGTCGGCCCGGAGCTGCGTCGCGTCCTCGAGCGCTACGGGAGGCGCCTGCACGTGGAGGTCTCGTGGGCGTAGGGGCCTGTCAAAGAACCTCCGGACACCGGCTGCGGCTGCAAACCCGGCGCTGGCCGCGTCCTCGGTCCCGCCCATATGACCTGGTGGTATCTAGGCGCGCGGTCAGCGCGCTCGTACTTGCCAGCGCGCGGTTTTCGCGCGCCCCGGCAGC
>CAZCIJ010000274.1:0-4712 GCA_964498265.1 uncultured Gaiellales bacterium
GTGATGGTGATACCGCGCTCTTGCTCCTGGACCATCCAGTCCATGACCGCGGCGCCCTCGTGGACCTCGCCCATCTTGTAGGTGCGGCCCGTGTAATAGAGGATGCGCTCGGTCGTCGTCGTCTTCCCCGCGTCGATGTGCGCCATGATCCCGATGTTGCGCACCCGCTCGAGGGCGACGGCCGTTTTCGTGTCTTCAGCCACCTTGCTCACACCTCACCACCGGTAGTGGGCGAAGGCCTTGTTCGCCTGCGCCATGCGGTAGAGGTCGTCCTTGCGCTTGAAGGCACCGCCCTGCTGGTTCAGGGCGTCCAGGATCTCGTTCGCGAGCCGCTCCGACATCGACTTCTCGCGCCGCTCGCGCGCGTACGTGACGAGCCAGCGGACGGCGAGCGTGCGGGCGCGGCGCTGCGGAACCTCGACGGGCACCTGGTAGTTCGCGCCGCCGACCCGCCGCGAGCGCACCTCGAGAACCGGCGTCACGGTCTTGACCGCCTGCTCGAGCACCTCGGCCGGCGGCCTGCCGGTCTTCTCGCCGATGCGCTCGAGCGCCGTGTACACGATGCGCTCGGCGGTCGACTTCTTCCCGCGCAGCATGACCTTGTTCACCACCTGCGTGACCAGCTTCGAGTTGTAGAGAGGGTCCTGGTCGAGCTCGCGGACCTGGATCTCGGCGCGGCGGGGCACTACGAACCTCGCTTCGCGCCGTACTTCGAGCGGCCCTGGCGACGATCGGAGACGCCGGCCGTGTCGAGCGCGGCGCGGATCACCTTGTACCGGAAGCCGGGGAGGTCCTTGACGCGGCCGCCGCGGATCAGGACCACCGAGTGCTCCTGGAGGTTGTGGCCCTCGCCGGGAATGTAGACGCCGACCTCCATCTGGTTCGTGAGCCGGACGCGCGCGACCTTGCGCAGAGCCGAGTTCGGCTTCTTCGGCGTCGTCGTGTAGACGCGCGTGCAGACGCCGCGCTTCTGCGGGGCCCCGCGGAGCGCCGGGGTCTTGGTCTTCTCCGCCTTGGGCCGGCGGCCCTTCCGGACGAGCTGGTTGACGGTGGGCAAGCGTTGACCTCTCTCGGTGTTCTGACTCCATGGGGGCCGGGTGCCCGGCCCAGGTTGTGGACGCAACAAAAGGCCGGCCGGGCGCAGCCCAGCCGGAGCCCGCACGGATGGTAGCAGACGCCGCTCGCCGGGGCGGCGGTGTGCGTGAGCCGGTTCGGCGCCCCGGGCGCGCGTACCGCGCCCTTGTGCTCTGTCCGGGGATTACGGCGGGCCCTGGTGGCTGCAAACCGGCGCCGCTGTGCGTCCTCGGTCGCGCCCGTGGTAACTCGACGCACCAGCGTAGGGCGCTCCCTGCGTCCTTCCCCGGCTTGGTTTTCGCTCGCCAGGATCATCACCGAACTCCCCGGACAGAGCACTTGCGACCGCCTGCCCACACGCTATTGTCAGATTGCGGCCTCACGCTCCGGGGATGCTTCTCCACGACGGCTTGAGTTGGACGACGTTCGGCATCGCCGTCGGCGGTGCGGCGATCGCTTGCGTGCTTCTCGTCGCGGCCGGCTTCGTGACGCTCCGTCGCCGTCGCTCGAGCCAGTCGCTCGAGACCATGCTCCGCGAGTCGTCGACTCGCGTCGAGGCGATGATCACGGACCTGAGCTCGGCCCTCGACCTCGCACAGCTCGAGACGGCGCGGTCGAAGCGGCTCGCCGAGATCGCGTCGACCATTGATGTGGACGAGGTGCTCGCGCGCACGCTCGAGGCGGCGGGCGCGATCCTCGGCATCGATGCGGCAATGGTCGAGCTCGAGGACGACGAGCGCGGAAGCGGCCCGTTCGTCGCCACCGTCGGGTTGTCCGAGGAGGAGGCGAGCGGCGGGCCGCGCGGTGCGGCCCCGGACTGGTCGCGGGTTCGAGCCGCAGTCGTCTCCTACCTCTACCCGGAGGAATCCAGCGTCGTGGATCCCGTCCGGGGCAGCATCGCGGTCCCGCTGCGCGGCGAGGCGGACGCCCCCGTGGGCACGCTCTGGGTCTACTGGCGCTCGTCCGAGCGCGACCCGGAGGAGGCCCAGGTCGCGCTGCTCGAGGAGCTCGCGCTCCGCTCAGGCCCGGCGATCGAGAACGCCCGTCGCTTCCAGGAGGCGCGCACGCTCGCCGACCTCGACGCGCTCACGGGGCTGCACAACTACCGGTACTTCCACGAGACGCTCGAGCGAGAGGTCGCCCGCGCCCACCGCTACGAGCGCCGGCTCGCGCTCATCGTCTTCGACATCGACGACTTCAAGGCGATCAACGACCGCATCGGGCACCTCGCCGGCGACGCCGTGCTCGCCGAGGCGGCCAGCCGCGTCCGCAGCGTCGTGCGCGGGGCCGACATCGCCTGTCGGGTCGGCGGAGACGAGTTCGCCGTCGTCCTCCCCGAGTCGACGATCGCGGACGCCGAGAGCATCTACCGGCGCGTGCAGGGCGCGCTCTCGAACTGGCGCTCGGGCGACCAGCGCCTTCGGCTCTCGGCGGGGATCGCGGAGCTCGAGCCCGAGGACGACGTCGAGACGTTCTTCAAGCGAGCCGACGCCGCCCTCTACCGAGCGAAGGATCTCGGCAAGGGGCAGGCGATCACGGCCGAGGCCGAGGCGTAGCCGATCGGCCCCCGCACACCGATCAGAGCCAGCGCGCGCCGACCGATCAGAGCTAGCGCGCGCGCGCCGCAGCGGGGCGCAGCTCGCGGTCGAGGCGCGCGCCGTGCTCGGCGGCCACGTCGAGAAGGCGCTCGACGTCCTGCGCCTCGGTGCGGAAGTTGACGATGCAGGCGCGCAGCGCGAAGCGCCCGCGCACGAGCGCGTTCGAGGGGTACGCGCGCCCGTCGAGCTGGACGGCCGTGAGGATGCGCTGATTGAGCGCGTCGAGGTACTCCTCTCGCCCCGGCCAGTCGTCGAGCGCGTGCGGCACGTAGCGGAAGCAGCAGATCGAGAGACCGACCGGCGCCGCGAGCTCGAACTCGGGCCGCTCGTCGACGAGCTCGCCGAGGTAACGGGCGAGCGCGGCGTCGTGGGAGATCCGGCGCGCGTACGCGGCCCGCCCGTACGCGAGCAGCGAGAGCCAGATCTTGAGCGCGCTGAACCCGCGGCTGAACTGGGGGCCGAGCTGCACCGCGTCGAGGCCGCGGCCGATCGACTCGTCCTGGTAGAGGTAGCTCGCGTCGACGGCGAAGGAGCGGGCGAACGCCGAGAGCTCCCGGGCGAGAATGCAGCCGCCCGAATGCGGCGTATAGAGCCACTTGTGCGGATCGAAGGCGATCGAGTCCGCGCGCTCGATTCCCTCGAGCAGGGGCCGCAGGTCGTCCGCGAGGACGGCCGGTCCGCCATAGGCCGCGTCGACGTGGAGCCAGATCCCTCTCCGCGCGCAGACGTCGGCGACCCCGGGCAGCGGATCGATGGCCCCCGTCCCCGTCGTGCCGGCAGAAGCGACGACCGCCATCGGCGCCACACCGTCGCCGAGGTCGCGATCGATCGCCTGCTCGAGCGCGCCGACGCGGAGTCTGAGCGCCTCGTCGGTGGGAAGCTTCCGCACGGCGCTCCCGCCGATCCCGAGCATGTCGGCCGCGCGTCCGACGACGTCGTGCGCCTCCTCGGAGGCGTAGATCGCGAGCGGCCGTCCCGCCAGCCCCCGCGTCCGGACGTCGGGCACCACCGCGTCCCTCGCCAGCTTGAGGCCGATGAGCGTGGCGATCGCGCCGCCCGAGACGACGAGGCCGCCGGCGCCCTCCGGTAGCCCGAACTGTCCGGCGAACCAGCGCGTCAGGTGCAGCTCGATCTCCGTCGCGGCCGGAGCGAGACGCCAGCCGCCGGCGTTCTGGTTCAGCGCCGCCGCGACGAGATCCGCCACGGCACCGGGCGGCGTGCCCGCCCCGGTGATGTAGGCCATGAAGCCGGGGTGGCCAGTGTAGGTCGAGTACTCGAAGGCGATCCGGCGCAGGTGCTCGCGCAGCTCCTCGTCGCCGAGAGGCTCTTCGGGAACGGGGAGCGCGACCGCGTCGCGAACGTCGGACGCGCGCAGGGGCCGTCCAACAGGGAGCTCGGGAAGCCGCTCGAGCAGCTCCTCCCAGAGCTCGAGCGCTCCCCCGGCGAACGCCCGCGCGCGCTCGGGCAGCCAGTCGAGGTCGGGGACGGGCTCGGGCGGCGTCGTCATGCGCGTCGGATCGCCCCCACGCGAGGATTCTAGGGAGGCCGGCGCCGGCGTGACCGACCCACGTGTAGAGGCCGAGCATGCTCGCCGGCACCGGCGTGAGCGCACGCTGGGGCCGAGTACGCATGGAGGGGCGATGGCGCGTCGCCCACCCATCGGGCGGCCCCGGGCGGGGCAAGCCCCGCCCCTACGTGTAAGCGCCGGCGTGGGAGCCGAGCTCGGCTCGGCTCCCACGTCTGATCTCAGTTACTCCTCGTCGAGCGGCGAGTCGATCTCCGGGATCTCCTCTGCCTCGAGCGAGGACAGCGGCTCGCCGCCGTTCCCCGACGGGCCCTCGAGGTCGAGGCCCGTCTCGTACGAGGAGAGCTCCTCGCCGCCCGTACCGATCTCCTCGAGCGCGGCGAGCAGCTGCTCCTCGGTGTGCGGTCGTGCGTACGCCGCGGCCGGCACCTTATCCGTCGGGCTGATGTCGAGCGTCCCGTACTTGTTCAGGCCCGTCGCGGCGGGGATGAGCTTGCCGACGATGACGTTCTCCT
>CAZCIJ010000275.1:0-4690 GCA_964498265.1 uncultured Gaiellales bacterium
GCGGTGGTCTGGGGCGAGCCGGGCACCAATGGCCAGCACGCCTTTTACCAGCTCATTCATCAAGGCACGTCGGTTATCCCTTGCGATTTCCTGCTGGCCGCCAATCCGCAGGAGCAGATGGCCGATCATCACGAGCTGCTCGCCGCGAACGGCCTGCCCGCGTGCTACGTCCGCCCGATCGCGTTCTACGGATACGGCACGCTGGGCGTACCCCCGCGCCAGAACCCGGTGTACGTCGTGATCATGAGCTGGCCGTGGGGCACGTACCTCGGCGACGACGCGCTCACGCGGGGGATCCGCGCGACGATCTCCTCGTGGCGGCGGGTCGGCCCGAACACCATTCCGCACGCCGCCAAGGCGACGGGTGTGTACCTGAACTCGATGCTCGCCGTGCTCGACGCCCAGCGCTCGGGCTACGACGAGGCCATCCTGCTCACGGAGGACGGGTACGTGGGCGACGGCTCGGGCGAGAACATCTTCGCGGTCAAGAACGGCGTCGTGACCACTCCCGACCTCTCGGCGTCGATCCTGCCGGGCATCACGCGCGACGCGGCCGTGACCATCGCACGCGACCTCGGGTTCGAGGTTCGCGAGCAGCCATTGATCCGGACGGACCTCTACGCGGCGGACGAGCTGTTCATGACGGGGACGGCCGCGGAGGTCACGCCGATCAGGTCGGTCGACGACATCGAGATCGGCGATCCCGGACCGATCACGCGCGCCATCCAGCAGGCCTATCTCGACGCCGTCACCGGAAAGCTCGACCGGTACGCGGACTGGCTCGAGCCGGTCCCGCGATCGTCGGCGGTCTCGCGCCCCTGAGCCGGCCCGGTCAGGTCCGGCCCGTCCACGTGGGGGAGCTCGCAGCGTCGGTGCGAGCGGCCTCTCGACACGTCCCGTGAAGACGATCCCGCTTGCGAGACCCTTCGTGGGAGAGCGCGAGGAGGAGCTCGTCGTCGAGGCGCTCCGCTCGCGCCGGTTCGCGCTCGGGCCGATGATCGAGCGCTTCGAGCGCGCGCTCGCCGAGCGTGTCGGCGCCCCGTTCGTCGCCGCCGTCTCCAGCGGCACGGCGGGCCTCCACCTGTGCGTCCGCATGGCCGGCCTCGGGGTCGGTGACGAGGCGATCACCTCGCCCTTCTCCTTCGTCGCGTCCGCGAACTGCGTCCTCTACGAGGGAGCCACCCCGGTGTTCGCGGACGTCGACCCGCTCACGCTCAACCTGGACCCAGCGGCCGTCGCCGCGGCGATCACGCCGCGGACGCGCGCGATCGTCGCCGTCGACATCTTCGGCTATCCGTGCGAGCTGGATCCCCTGCGGGCGCTCGCCGGCGCCCACGGGCTCGCGCTCATCGAGGACGCCTGCGAGGCGCTCGGCGCCTCGTATCGGGGTCGCCCGCTCGGCTCTGCCCCGCATCCTGCGGTCTTCGGCTTCTACCCGAACAAGCAGGTGACGACGGGGGAGGGGGGCGCCGTGGCCGTCTCGAGCGAGGAGGAGTGGCGCCGTCTCAAGAGCCTCTCGAACCAGGGCAGGACGGACTCGGGGGGCTGGCTCGACCACGCGCGCTTCGGGTACAACTACCGGCTCGACGACCTCTCGGCCGCCGTCGGGCTCGCGCAGGTCGAGAAGCTCGACCTCCTGCTGCGGATGAGGGCCGACGCCGCCGCCCGCTACGCGGCGCTGCTCGGCGGCGTGGACGGCGTCGGGCCTCCGCTTCCCGACGACGACGACCATGTCCGCTCGTGGTTCGTGTACCCGGTGCGGCTCGCCCCGGACATCGACCGCGAGCGGGTGATCGCGCGGCTCGCCGAGCGCGGGATCGAGACCGCGCGCTACCTCCCGTCCATTCACCTCCAGCCGTACATGCGCGAGCGCCTCGGGTACCGGGAGGGGATGCTGCCGGTCTCCGAGGACGCGAGCCGGCGCCTGCTCGCGCTGCCCTTCTATCCCGAGATCGAGGCCGACGACCAGGCCTACGTCGCCGAGGAGCTGCGCGCCGCCGTCACGTGAGGGCCGGCTCGCTCTGCCCGGTCGATCTTCGGCCTGCCCGTTCGACGTAGAGGTAGGAGAACAACCAAGGAGGATCGCGAGATGCGCGTGATGGTGCTGGTCAAGGCGACGGAGCAGAGCGAGGCCGGCCAGATGCCGAGCGAGGAGCTCCTGTCGCAGATGCTGGAGTTCAACGAGCAGCTGGTCAAGGCCGGCGTGATGCTCGCCGGCGACGGTCTCCACCCGAGCTCCAAGGGCGTCCGCGTCCGCTTCTCGGGCTCCGAGCGCACGGTCATCGACGGCCCGTTCGCCGAGACGAAGGAGCTGCTCGCCGGCTACTGGCTGTGGCAGGTGAGGTCGATGGACGAGGCGATCGAGTGGGTCAAGCGTTGTCCGAACCCGATGCCCGATGCGGAGGGTGAGATCGAGATCCGTCCCGTCTTCGAGCAGGACGACTTCGGCGAGGAGTTCACGCCCGAGCTGCGCGAGAAGGAGCGGCGGCAGCGCGAGCAGGCCGGTGGCGCCGGGTAGCGGCCAGGCGTGGCGCCGACCGACGTCAACCGCACGATCGACGCCGTCTGGCGGATCGAGTCGCCGCGGCTGATCGCGGCGCTCGCACGGACCGTGCGCGACGTCGGTCTCGCCGAGGATCTCGCGCAGGAGGCGCTCGTCGCCGCGCTCGAGCAGTGGTCGGAGTCGGGGGTCCCGGAGAACCCGGGCGCATGGCTCATGACCACCGCCAAGCGCCGGGCGGTCGATCGCATGCGCCGGGCGGACGTGCACGCTCGCAAGACGGAGGAGCTCGGCCGGGAGCTCGAGCTGCGCGGCGCGGACGAGGAGCGCGATCTCGAGGCCCGGATCGACGACCCGTTCGACGACGACCTCCTGCGCCTGATCTTCACGGTCTGCCACCCGGTGCTCTCGCCGGGCGCCCGGGTCGCGCTTGCCCTGCGCGTGCTCGCAGGCCTCACGACCCGGGAGATCGCACGCGCGTACCTCGTCTCGGAGCCGACCGTGGCCCAGCGGATCGTCCGGGCGAAGCGAGCGCTCTCTGCCGCGGGCGTGCGCTTCGAGGTCCCCGATCGCGACGAGCTTCCCGAGCGGGTCGCGTCCGTCCTCGAGGCGATCTACCTGATGTTCAACGAGGGCTACGCCGCCACCGCGGGCGACGACTGGATCCGCCCCGAGCTCGTCGAGGAGGCTCTCCGGCTCGGCCGGATCCTCGCCGCCCTGCTGCCGTCCGAGCTGGAGGTGCACGGCCTGGTCGCCCTGATGGAGCTGCACGCCTCGCGTCTGCGGGCGCGAACCGGGCCTGCCGGGGAGCCCGTCCTCCTGCTCGACCAGGACCGCTCGCGCTGGGACTGGATGCTCGCGGGCAGGGGGCTCGCGGCGCTCGAGCGGGCGCAGCGTGCGGGCGGGACGATCGGCCCGTACACGCTCCAGGCGGCGATCGCCGCCTGCCACGCCCGTGCCCACGTCGCCGAGGACACCGACTGGGAGCGCATCGTCGCGCTGTACGACGCCCTCGCCCAGCTGCAGCCCTCGCCGGTCGTCGGGCTCAATCGAGCGGTGGCCGTTGGGATGGCCTACGGCCCGCAGGAGGCGCTCGAGCTCGTCGACGCCCTCTCCGCGGAGCCTGCGCTGAGCGGCTACTACCTGCTGCCGACGGTGCGCGGGGACCTGCTGGAGAAGCTGGGGAGGACCGAGGATGCGCGCGCCGAGTTCGAGCAGGCCGTGTCGCTCGCCGAGAACGCCCGCGTGCGCGGCGTGCTGATCGAGCGCATCGCGCGTTGCTCGGCTCGGAACGAGGGTTGACCGGCCGGTCACCGGATACCTCTTTAGGGCCCGGGCATGCGCGCCCTACGCGCGGCGGACCGGACGGGCGGGCCAAGGCCCGCCCCTACGATCGATCTCGTTCCTCCGCTCGTAGGGGCGAGGCTTGCCTCGCCCGGCCGGCGCGCGAGCCGGGCCGCACGCGATAATCCGGGCAGCGATGGACGGCCAGCCGAAGATGGTGTTCCTCGGATTCGGCAAGTACGTCCGCGCCGACCGGATCTACGCGCTCCAGCCGCTCACCGACGAGGAGCGCGGCAGCGGCCGCCGGACGCTCGTCTGGGTCGAGGGCATCGTCGAGCCGATCGTCGCGTCCCGCACCGAGCGGACCATCCTGCTCGACATGGGCCAGCGAGACGCCGCCCAGAGCCAGCTCCTCGACCAGGCGCTCGCGCTCGCCGAGCGCGTGGTCGAGAGCGCCGAGCACGCCGGGCCGCTGCTGCGGCGCTCGATCAAGGCCGAGGGCGGCGTCGACCTCGACGAGCTCGCCAGGCGCGCCCGCCGCCTGCTCGAATCGACGGCGCGAGCCGCGGAGACGCCGAGGTTGTTCGAGGAGTGAGCGCCCTCTCGCGCGCGTTCTTCGCGCGCAGCGTGCACGAGGTCGCGCCCGAGCTCGTCGGCTGCACGCTCCTCGTCGACGGCGTCGGCGGGCGCATCGTCGAGACCGAGGCCTATGACCACGCCGACCCTGCCAGCCACGGGTATGGAGGGCGGACGGCCAGGAACCGCTCCATGTTCGGGCCGCCGGGTCATGCGTACGTGTACCGCTCCTACGGGATCCACTGGTGCCTGAACCTCGTCTGCGAGGAGGAGGGCACCGCGAGCGCCGTGCTCCTGCGCGCGCTCGAGCCCACGGCCGGCCTCGAGGCC
>CAZCIJ010000276.1:0-4686 GCA_964498265.1 uncultured Gaiellales bacterium
GAAGTAGGACGAGCTGCCGTCGGGTTTTCCGAGTTGGCCGAGGGCGGCGAGGAGCGTCCATTCGAGGTCCTGGCAGAAGGCGGGTTCCCAGGCGGTGCAGCGGGGCTGTTCGAGCCCGACCGACGGGGTGATGACGGATTGGTGCGCGCCTCCCTCGGGCGCGAGCGTGACGCCCGATGGAGTGCCGACGAGGATGGCTTGGCCGCCCGCGTAGATGCCGAACGACCATGGCTCGAGCGCACGGTTGACGAACGGGTCATACAGGGTGCCGATCGGAAGCAGCGGCTGCCCGTCGCGCGACCAGGTCGAGCCGAGCTCGGCGAGCAGGCCGACGAGGTTTCCCTCGGCGATCCCGAGCTCGATGTGTTGCCCGTTGCCGCTCTCCCGCCAGTGCAGGAGCGTCTCCGGATCTTCGGCGAACCAGTCGTGACGGTCGCGCAGGTGCCAGATGCCGACCCGGTTGATCCAGCCGCCCAGGTTGGTCGACGAGGCGACGTCGGGACTGACGGTGACGACACGTGCGGCGAGGTCCGGGGCGGCGGCGGCCAGATCGGAGAGGAAGCGTCCGAACGCTTGCTGTGCGGAGACGCGGCCCGTGTGCTCGCGGCCGAGCGCTGCTGGCACGACCGTGGCGGCATGCAGCGCTGCTCGCGCGGGTTCCAGGCGGCTGGCGGCGAGCTTGCACAGCTCGCTCTCGGGGGATGCCTCGTCGAACGCGGCCCAGGGGTCGGCCGTGTCGGCACCGAGCTCGCCGGCGAGGTGCTCCCACTGCTCGCCCGAGAGCAGCGCCGAGTGGTTGGCAGGGTGGCCCTCGGTTGGCAGCCGCCACGCCTTGATCGTGTACGCGAAGACCACCGACGGCCGGTCGTCGACGGCGTCTGCTTGGGCGAACGCGTCCAGCAGCAGGCCAAGGTCGTGGCCGCCGAGGTCGCGCACGGCCTGGCTGAGCTCGCCGTCGTCGACCTCGGCGATCAGCCGCCTGATCCTGGCTGCGTCGGCGCCGCTTCCTGGCAGCCGCTCGCGCAGGTCGTTCGTGCTCGCGCGCAGCAGCCGCTGATACTCCTCGTTGGGCATGGCGTCGATGCGCCGGCGCAGCGCGCCGCCGCCGTCACGCTGGAGCAGATCCTGCAGACGCCGCCCGTACTTGATCGTGATCGTGTGCCAGCCAGCGGCGGCGAACATGTCACGGATCCGTCCCGCCGCGATGTCGGGGACGACACGGTCGAGCGACTGGCGGTTCACGTCCACCACCCATAAGACCTCTCCCAAGCGGGCGACGACCGGGTCGACGATCGTCTCCCAGCAGGCGCCCTCGTCGAGCTCGGCATCCCCGAGCAGCGAGACATGGCGGCCGCCCGGCGAAACCTCGAAATGCCCCGCGACGTACCGGTGGGCGAGCGCGCTCCAGCACGGCGCCGTCGCGCCGATTCCGACCGAGCCCGTCGAGAAGTCCGCCGCAACCGGATCCTTCGTCCGGCTCGGATAGGCCTGCAGACCGCCGAACTGACGCAGCGACGTCAGATAGCTGCGGTCAAGCCTCCCCAGCAGGTACTCGATCGCGTGCAGCACCGGCGCCGCGTGCGGCTTCACCGACACCCGATCCGCCGCGCGCAGGTGCGCGAAGTACAAGGCCGACATGATCGACACCATCGAGGCCGACGAAGCCTGGTGGCCACCCACCTTCACCCCCGAGGGCGTCTCACGCACCTTGTTCGCGTGGTGGACCATCGAGGTGGCCAGCCACAACACCCGCTCCTGAACCGCCTCCAGCACGGCGAGATCCACCCCGGGAGCCACCGCCACGGCCGCCACGCCCACAGTGTGACCTCCTCAGGCCCTGACCGTCCACTCTCTCGCCGGCATCACGGCAGAACGAGCAAAACCTTTGCGCAAGACGAGCCGCAGACGTTACGCTTATGCGGTGGCGCGAGCGCTCCTGGACGAGGTCGACGAGCACATCCTGCAACTGCTCGTCAGCGACGGACGCCGCTCGGCAAGCGACGTCGGACGCCACATAGGCCTCTCCCCCGCCGCCACCAAACGCCGCATCGACCGCCTCGAGACGCTCGGCATCATCACCGGCTACCGGGCCATCCTCGACCACGCCAAGCTCGGCCACGAGATCGAGGCCTTTACCGAGCTCCAGTTCGCCGGCACCACCCAAGTCGCCGACATCGACGGAACCGTCGCCGGCCTCCCCGAGCTCGTCGAAGCCTTCACCGTCGCCGGCGACCCCGACGCGCTCGTACGCCTCCGCGCCACCGACCTCGACCACCTCAAACGCGTCATCGACCGCATCCGCCGCACCGGCCGCGTCACCGGAACCAAGACCCTGATCGTCCTCGGCACCACAACCGGCCACAGCTGACCGGGGTCACGACGGGCGCGAGCCGCTGAGCAAGCGGCGCCGAGTGTCTTGACACCCCCGCCCTGTTGGCTCAGTGTTGCTGGAGCAACGAACAGGTGCTCCTCTGCGGCCGGGGCGACCACGGGGAATGGAGACGCGGGTGGCCGAAGCACAGGAGCGTCTGGACAAGCGGTGCGACCTCGTCTGTGAGGGAGGGGGCGTCAAGGGCATCGGGCTGGCCGGCGCCTACTCGGTGCTCGAGGAGCAGGGGTATCAGCCGCAGAACGTCGCCGGCACCTCAGCCGGCGCCATCACCGCGGCCCTGATCGCAGCGGGCTACGCGGCCGCCGAGCTCAAGGACATCGTCTTCGGGATGGACTTCAACGCCTTCCGCGACCGCGGCTGGGAGGACAGGATCCCGCTGCTGCGGCGACCGATCAGCGTCCTCAAGGACCTCGGGATCTACGAGGGACGGTTCTTCGAGGCCTGGATACGTGACTTGCTCGCGCGCAAGAACGTGCGCACGTTCGCCGATCTCGAGACCGTCGAGTTCGGCGACGACCCGCGCTACCGCTACCGCCTCCACGTGATCGCCTCCGACGTCACCTCGCACCGGCTGCTGGTGCTGCCACGCGACGCGGACCGGCTCGGGATCGAGCCTGGCGCCCTTGAGGTCGCACGGGCGGTGCGCATGAGCATGAGCATCCCCATCTTCTTCGAGCCTGTCCGTTTCCCCAACGCGAAGACGAACCAGACGCACACGATCGTCGACGGGGGCATGCTCTCCAACTTCCCGGTCTGGCTGTTCGACTGCGAGGACGGACAGGTGCCGGAATGGCCGACGTTCGGCCTGCTGCTCGTCGAGCCAACCCCGAGGACGCCGGTCTCCGAGCGGCTCCCCGAGCCCGAGCGTGTTGCCCGCGGGCCGAGCGGGCTGGTCAAGTACGTGTGGGCGATGGCGCAGACGATGATGGAAGCCCACGACCGTCTGTACCTCGAGAACGCGGAGTTCGCGCGAACGATCCCCATCCCGACGCTCGGCGTCGGCACGACCGAGTTCGACATCAGCGACGCTCGCAAGCAGGCGCTGTACCAATCCGGGCGCGACGCGGCCGAGGATTTCCTGCGCGCCTGGAACTTCGACGCCTACATCGCCCAGTTCCGCACGGGAACCAGGCGGCGGCGGCGTGACGAGCTCATGGCCGCAGGAGGCGGCGCGGAACCGGCATGACGCCCTTGCGAACGAGGGCTCCCCGCGCCGGGAGCTGCGCCACAAGGACCCGAGGAGGGACCGCATGCAGCAGGCAGAGAGGATGGAGCTCCGACGGGGACACGGGCTCGGCACCGTCCGCTCGATGCCGCAGTTCCGCGCCTTCGCCGCCCAGGCGCCGCTGACCGACGCACAGCGGCGCACCCTTGTCGACCAGGCCGAGCTGCTCTTCGACGGACTGTACGTGCACCTGCCCTTGAAGCAGGCGATGCACGCGGTCGATCCCCTGCAGCGCTTGCGCCTGCTGCGCTACCGCCTCCCTGAACTGTCCGACCCGGAATTCCACGCAGAGCTCCTGCGCGTCTTCATCCAGCTGCGCGATCTGCACACGAACTACATCCTGCCGTCCCGCTACCGCGGATTCGCATTCCTCGGCGTCCTCATCGAGCAGTGCTTCCAGGCCGGGGAGCCCCGCTGGATCGTCTCCAAAGTGTTCGACCATCTCGTCGGCGATCCCAACCTCGTCGTCGGAGCGGAGGTCACGCACTGGAGCGGCACGCCCATGGCCATCGCCGTCGAGCGCAACGCCGAGCGCGAGGCCGGGAGCAACATGCCCGCCCGGCTCGCCCGCGGCCTCGAGAACATGACCCTGCGCCCGGTGTCGATGTCGCTGCCGCCAGACGAGGACTGGGTCGAGATCAGCTACCGCGTCGGAGCGGAAGCGCACGAGACGCGCATCCCCTGGCGGGTGTTCGAGAGCCGGGAGGAGGTCCTGGGCGGAGAC
This sequence comes from uncultured Gaiellales bacterium, assembly GCA_964498265.1. Classification (GTDB taxonomy): domain Bacteria; phylum Actinomycetota; class Thermoleophilia; order Gaiellales; family Gaiellaceae; genus CAZCIJ01. The sequence goes on from CAZCIJ010000276.1 coordinate 4,342, forward strand.
GCGCGAGCCCGCCTGCCCGCCGGGCTGAAAGGGAAGGGGTCGCATCTGGTCGGTCTCGACCTGCGCACCGAGCTCGCGCGCACGATCAAGGTCTCGCTCTTTGCCCCCTCGGCGCAGAAGGAGGAGCGGCGCGTGCGACGCCTCGCCGGAGCCGTCCCACGCGCGACCAAGGAGCAGATCGTGGCCGGCGTCATCCCCACCTCGCGACCGAACGAGCTCAAGCCGCGCACCGTCGACACCGCCCAGGGCACCTTCGGCCACCTGCGCATCTACACCTTCCTCATGCAAGACGGCAACGTGGAAGCATTCCTGAGCGAGGTCGCGCGGCTGCTCACTGCGCTGCCC
>CAZCIJ010000277.1:0-4676 GCA_964498265.1 uncultured Gaiellales bacterium
TCCGAGGCGGGCGGCGCCACCACCCAGGCGCCCGCAACCGCCCAGGAGGCGCCCGTCACGGTCCGGGAGAACCTCCTGTTGCAATCCGGTGACGAGGGACCCCCTGTCCAGCGGCTGAACCAGGCGCTCGTCGAGCTTGCCCTCCTCGAGGGCGACCCCGGCGCGACCTTCGACGACGCCACGCTCGCGGCGGTGCAGGAGTTCCAGGCTGCGAACGGGCTCGAGGTCGACGGCGTCGTCGGCGCCCAGACGGCCGCCGCCATCAACGCTGCGCTGGCGGCGCAGCGCGGCTGAGGGCTCGCTTCGCGACGGAGGCCGTCTCCGGGGAGCAGGCGGCAGTCTGAGACGAGCTCCGGGAAGAAGCGGGTGCACGCGCAAGGACTTTGTTCGGATGGCGACTTCGTTTAGATCCGCTCACAAAGCTTCACGGCGCCGCAACGGTGTGAATAATCCGAGTCCTCGTCGGGCGGCGTAGTTCGGTCGTGGCATCCTTGGCTCGACGAGACGGCCATCGACGGCGTTCATGCTCCGGAGCGAATGGCGTCGGGCCGTGGACCGATCCGGCGCGGCGGCTGACGTTCCCTTAGCTCCCTCTTACCTTCCGGTGCTCGAATCGGTGGAGGACTTCCCAACCACCGAGGCGACGTGGAACCCAAGGAGACGACGACCGAGCGGGCGCGGCGCCCGTCGCTGCGCATGCTCGCAGCGGCCGGGACAGGTCTTGCGGCCGCGATGGTGCTTGCGGGAGCCGTCGGCCTTCCGAGGCTGACGGCGACGAGCGACGAGCCGCTCGTGGTCGGAGCGACGACGCCGGCTCCGGCGACGGCCACGGCGATCGCACACTCCGGGGAGCAGTGTGACCGGCCCCGTCGCAGAGAGGCCTGATCGGACGCCGTGCGCATCCTCGTCGTCGAGGACGAGCGCGATCTCGCCGCAACCCTGGCCGACGCTCTGAGATCGGAAGGGTACGCGGTCGACGTGGCGCTCGACGGCGAGGCGGCGATCGTCAAGGCGGCGGCGTATCCCTACGACCTCGTCACGCTCGACCTCGGCCTTCCCGTCCTCGACGGCCGTGAGATCTGCAGGCGCCTCCGGAGGGCCGAACGAATCGACGGCGAGCCGCCACCGCGCATTCTGATGGTGACGGCTCGGGACGCCGTCGACGACCGCATCGCCGGGCTCGACGACGGTGCCGACGACTACCTCGTCAAGCCCTTCTCGCTGCGCGAGGTCGCCGCCCGAATCCGCGCGCTCATGCGCCGGGACCCGTCGGCGTCGTCGTCTGTCCTCGAGGTCGGGGAGCTCGAGCTCGACACCGTGCGCCACGAGGCACGCCGCAGCGGACGCACGCTCTCGCTGACGCCGAAGGAGTTCGCGCTGCTCCGCCATCTCATGGCGCATCCGGGAGAGGTGATCTCGGAGGGGAAGCTGCTGACGCACGTCTGGGACGAGAACGCGAACCCGTACTCGAAGACCGTGCGCGTGACCATCATGAACCTCCGGCGCAAGCTCGACCAGGCCGGCGGAGACCAGCCAATCGAGACGGTCGTCGGGGTCGGCTACCGGCTCCGAGACAGCTAGCGGCTAGACGGTTGAGATCCTCGTTCGTCCGCTTGCCGAGCTGGTCGCGATCGATCCGCCTGCGGCTCGCGCTGCTCTACTCGACCGTCCTCCTGGCGCTCACCGTGCTCCTGCTCGGGTCCCTCTACCTCGCGCTGTCGCTCTCCCTCAGGAACGAGCCGGTATCGCGCGACACGCAGGCGCAGGTGCTCGAGAGGCCTGCCGGCGGCGACCCTACCGTCGTCGACCCGCAGACGTTCGAGCGATCGGTGAACGAGCACACGCTCCGGAGCCTCCGGAACTACTCCCTCGGAGCGCTCGGCGTGCTCTTCGTCGCGAGCGTCGGCGTCGGGTGGACGATCGCGGGGAGGGTGCTCGCTCCGATCGACCGCATCGGGAACGTCACCCGCGAGATCCAGGCGACGAACCTCTCCCGGCGGATCGCGCTCCAGGGTCCCGACGACGAGCTCAAGCGGCTCGCCGACACCTTCGATGCGATGCTCGCCCGGCTCGACAACGCCTTCGCCGCGCAGCGGCGGTTCGTCTCGGACGCATCCCACGAGCTCAGAAACCCCGTGACGGTCATCCGGAGCAACGCCGAGCTCGTCGCCTCCGATCCCGCGGCTACGGGCGAGATCCGCCGCCGGGCGCGCCGAGTCGAGCGAGCCAGCGAGCGGATGGGCCAGCTGGTCGGCGACCTCCTGGCCCTGGCGCGCCTCGAGGGCCCGAGCTCGAGCGCCGAGCCGGTCGACCTGTCGGTGGTCGTCCGCGAGATCGGCGACGAGCACGTCGCCGTCGCCGCCGAGCGGTCCGTGCGCCTCGACTGGGCAGCTCCTCCCGCGCTGGTGGTCACCGGCGACCGCGCAGGCCTGAAGCGCGCGATCGCGAACCTCCTGGACAACGCTCTCGGGCACGCGCCCCCGGCGACGACCGTTCGGCTGCGGGCGGGACACGGCGGGGCATGGGCGTGGGTCGCCGTGCGAGACTGCGGGCCGGGAATCCCGCACGAGCATCAGGAGCGGATCTTCCGGCGCTTCTACCGTCTCGACCCAGCACGCTCGCGCGAGAGGGGCGGGAGCGGGCTCGGCCTCGCCATCGTCCGTGAGATCGTCCGGGCCCACGCCGGGGTCGTGCGCGTGCGCTCGTCGTCCGGCCGCGGCTCGTTGTTCGTGCTGTGGCTGCCGTTCGAGCGTCCGGACGACGTCCCTCCGGACGGCGAGCCCGAGGCTCCGCCGCGTCGGTTGCATGCCGGCGCGACGGCTCCAGGCCCTTAAGGAGCCTTTACCCCTCCGCTGCTTTCCTGGGTCAAGCGACCCAGAGAAAGGAGGTGACACGTGACGAAGACGCGTACTCTCGGTCTCAGCGGCTTCCTCGTCGTGCTCGCGGCGGCCGTGGCGGCGCTCGCGATCTGGGCTTCCACGTCGTCAGCGACGAGCGACCCCGCCTCCTCGAGCGGCGGCGGCACGGCCGACGTCTTCTCGGGAGTCCAGCTCCAGGACACCGAGACCGAGCCAGGGACGACCGAGCCCGCGCCCGACGAAGGCGACGACTCGGAGAACGGGAACGGCCGCGACGGGCGCGACTGCCCGCACGGCGAGCGGGGCGGCTCCGGCAGCGGCGACTCCGACGGGGGCTCGCAGGACGGTAGCTCGCCGGAGACGGCCGACGTCTAACGAACGCGGCGACCCCCGGCCGCCGGCTGCACTGGGGATCGGGGCCGCTACCCAGCCGGCCCCGATCCCCTCGCCCCCGGCCGGCGCCGTGCTCGCTCAGCGCTCGCCTGAGCTCGGAGCGGTGGGCGCGCGTCGAACCAGGCCCAGATTGCTCACGATCAGCGCCACGACGGTGACGAGGTAGAGCTGGCCTGCGAGCGCCTCGATCACGGCGAGCGTCCTGCCCAGGTCCTGGGCGGCCGTGAAGTCGCCGAACCCCACCGTCGTCTGCGTGACGAAGCTGAAGTAGATGAGGTGGGCGGTCGTGGTGGACTGACCGCCGGCGAAGAATTGCTTGTGGTCGAACTCCGCGACTGCGGCGTAGACGTACGTGAAGAATAGGCCGAGCAGCAGGTAGACGGAGACCGCTCCGAAGACGGTCTGCCGGTCGATGACCGGCAGCCGACCGATGCCGCGGAGGACGGTGACGCCGACCGTGATCGAGAGAACGGCGCCGATGATCCCGACGATCCCCCGCGTCGACGGGACATCCGTCGCGCCCAGGGCGAGGGCCGTCGCCGACGCCGCGACCCCGGCCGCGATCGCCAGGCGGTGGACCGTGTGCGGCACGGCTGACGTGATGACGGCGACGACGAAGACGAGCACTGCGCCGATCATCCCCGCGACTCGCACCCAGACGCTGTCCCCGCCGGCGGAGTACAGGATGAACTGGGCGACCACGAGGACGAGAAGGACCCCGTAGCGGGGCGAGACGCGCAGCCGCCTGCCGAATGGCATGCGGACGGATTCGCCCGCGGCCCACCCGCTCCTGCGCGAGGGGCTGTCCAGACGCCCCGCCACCCCGGAGGCGGCGCGTGAGCGCGCCTGGCGGCGTCCTCAGTCGCGCCGATATGGCCTGGTGGAACCGGGCGCGCGGTCAGCGCGCTCGTCCGTCCCAGGCACGCTCACGCGCGAGTCCCGAACACACCGGGGTTTCCGGACAGCCCCTAGCCCAGGTGCCAGCGATGAGGCGCGATCAGCTCGTGCACCGCCTTCGGGCCCCAGGAGCTGGGCGCGTACGGCTGGACTGGCGGCGGCTTACGGAGCAGCGGCTCGGAGATCTCCCACAGCCGCTCGATGCCGTCTGCGCGAGTGAAGAGCGTCTGATCGCCGAGCATCGCGTCGTGGATGAGCCGCTCGTAGCCCTCGAGCTGATTCGCGGCGCAGAACGAGTTCTCGTACGTGAAGTCCATCCGGGCGGGACCGAGGCGCATCCAAGGCCCCGGCTCCTTTGCGAAGAAGCCCAGGGCGATCGAGCCGGGATCCTTGAACTCGATCACGAGCTCGTTCGGCCCGTGCACCCCGAGGCCTGCGTCCAGGGGGAACATCCGCAGCGGCGGGTCGTGGAAGTTGATCACGATTGTCTGGTGGCTCTCGGCCATGCTCTTGCCCGGCTGCTGGGTG
>CAZCIJ010000278.1:0-4630 GCA_964498265.1 uncultured Gaiellales bacterium
GGCGTGTCGAGCGCTCGCACGATCTCCTCGCGCAACCACTCCTCGAGATCGCAGGCCGCCGCCGCCTCGAGGCTCTCGACGATCGACGCCGCCATGCCCTTCATGAAGACGCTCCTGAGGAGCTTCCGAGCAGCTGCGGCGCCCGCCTCCTCCCCGACCACGTCGACGGGCATCCCCAGCGGCCGGAAGACGTCGGCGAAGCGGCCCGCTCCGGCCCCCGAGGCGAGCGCCGGCGTCCGCAGGCCGGTGCGAGAAACAGCGCCGAGGAGGGCCACGTCGGCAAAGAGCGCGCCCGAGGGAGCGACCGCCCGCTGCAAGGCGAGCTTGACGCCGGCCGACGCGGTGTTGAGGTCCGCATACAGCTGACCGGGCGAGAGCGCCCCGCCGGCGGCATCCGCGACGTCGAGCGCGACGGCGGCGGCGTTCACGCTGAGCACGACGTCGGCGTCGCGCACGGCGCCGCGCCCGTCCCGGGCGCGCAGGACGCCTTCCGGGACCGGCGGGTCGGCCGGGTCGAAGCCGGTCACGTCGCACCCCGCGCCGACGAGGCCGGACGCGAGCGCCGCACCCGCCTCGCCCAGCCCGAGCACTCCGACGCGGAGCCGCGCGGTCATCACCCCTGCCCCTCGACCAGCCTTCGCAGCCCGTGCGTGTCGTACGACAGCTCGCCGGCCTCCAGCCTTGCTCGCAGCTCGAGCTCCCTCGCCTCGCGCTCGACCGCGAGCCTCTCGACCTCCGCCGCGCGCTCGGCGGGAACGACCGTCGCCCCGTCGCAGTCGAGCACGACCACGTCGCCGGGCCGGATCGTCGCGCCGCCGACGACGACGGGAACGTCGAGCGCTCCGACCGTGTCCTTCGTCGCTCCGCGCGCGCGCACGAAGCGCGCCCAGATGGGCAGCCCCAGCTGCTCGAGCTCCTCGATGTCCCGGACGGCTGCGTCGACCAGCATGGCCGCCGCCCCGCGCACGGCGGCCTGGGTCGCCAGGAGCTCCCCCACGAGCGCGACCGGCTCCGGCTCATGCATCGTGAGCACGAGGACGTCGCCGGTCTCGACCTCCGCCATCACCGCATGGACCATGAGGTTGTCCCCCTGCCCGCAGCTCGCGATCCGGGCCGGCCCGGCAACCCGGCTGCCTCGGATGACCTGGACGAGCGGGACGTCGACGAGCCCCGTCCTCCCGGCCGCCTCGTGCACGGTCGCGACCCCGAGCCTGGCGAGCGTGGCGGTCGTGCTCAAAGGTCCGCCACCACTTGCGGTATCTCGCGCTGGAACGCTTCCGCGTACCGGATCTCACTCGCGCCGGAGATCCTCCGGGCGTGGTTCGCGCGGTGCTCGGCGCGCTCGGCGTAGTGTCGGCGCAGATACTGCTGCGCGCCCATCGCCTCCATGGCGGCGAGCTTCTGCTCGTAGACCGGCGTGATGTCGAGGAACGTCGTCGGCACGAACCCGCACAGCTCGGGCTGGTGCGGCTCGAACAGGAGGAGCTGCGGCGGGGCGATCGTCTCGAAGGCGCTCGCGACGCCGGCGCCGCTCGCGAGCTGCCGTGCGAGCGTGGTGGCCTCGTACGCCGCCGGGTGATCCGGGTTGAAGGGATCGCGCGCGGCGTGCGTGATGACGATGTCGGGCTTCGTCCGGCAGATGAGGTCGGTCAGCGCCTGCACCGACTCCTGGTCGACGACGAGCGGGTAGTCGCCGAGGTCGAGGCAGCGAAAGCTCCCTCCGAGGATCTCCGCCGCGGACTCGGCCTCACGATGGCGGACCCCCTTCACCCGCTCCACGGTCTGCCCGCTCTCCTTCCAGAGCTCTCCGGACTCGCCGCGCTCCCCGTAGGAGAGCGCGACGACGTGGGCCTCTCCCCCGCCGCCGGTGACGGTCGCGATCGCCCCGCCGGCACGCCAGACGAAGTCGGCGGAGTGGGCGCTGACGACGAAGAGCGTCCGCGAGCCAGGCCGCGCCATGACGTCACCGAGGCAAGGGGACGTCGGGAGTTCCCCGCGTGTGGAAGCTCTCCACGGTCTGCAGGCCCCACGCCTGGCCCTTCGCGCGCTCGGCCTGGCTCCACACGACCGGCTCCCAGTCGGGGGCGAAGATCAGGTATCCGCCCGCGGCGACCTCGACGCGGTTTCCGCCCGGCTCCCACGTGTACAGGAAGAACGTCTGCTGGATGGCGTGCTTGTGGGGGCCCGTCTCGATGAAGACCCCGTGCTCGAGGCAGATGTCGGCTGCGCGCAGGACGTCCTCGCGCTCGTCCACCGCATATGCGACGTGGTGGAACCGGCTGCGCGTCCCCGTTGCGTCCATGGTGTACGTCAGCTCGTAGGACTTGTTGTTCACGGTCATCCACACGCCTGCTTCGGTGCCGTCGTCGAGCATGATCTGCTCCGTGAGCTTGAACCCGAGCTGCTGCTCGAGGAAGACCCTGTTGGCGGCGGGATCGACGGCGAGGAGGTTCACGTGGTCGAGCCGCCGCACCGAGACGCCCCGCGCCGGATAGCGCTGCGGTTGGTTCTTCAAGGCGGGCCGAAGCTCCGGCGGCGGCACGTAGCGCTCGGTCTCGTAGTACAGCTCGAGGAGATGGCCGTCGGGGTCGAGGAACTGGTAGGCGGGCCCGTGCCCGACGTCGCCCTCGATCCACCCGCGGCCGAGGCCGCTTGCTTCGATCGCCTTCGCCCGATGCTCGAGCGCCTCCTGGCTCACCGTCCGGAACGACAGGTGAGCGATGCCGGCCTGGCGCGACGCGGTGAGCTTCAGGCTCGCGCGCTCGTAGTCGCCGAAGCCCCGCAGAAAGACCGAGTCGCCGTCCTCGCCCACCGGCTCCATCCCGAGGACGTCGACGAAGTAGGCGAGGCTCTCCTCTGGCCTAGGCGTCAGGAGCTCGAGGTGCCCCAGGTGGGCAACGTCTCTGATCGGGACGGCGCCGCCGCGTTCCATGCCCGGGGATTGTCCCACGATCGACTCGGAGACGCTTCAGGAATCCGGGCGAGCCGCCGGCGCTCGCGCCGGCGTGCCCTCGAGGAAGGCGGCGACCGTGCGGAGCTTGTGCTCGCGCGCGGCGCGCTCGAGCTCCTCGGGGGCGGCCTCGGACTCGATCATCCGCAGGAGCTCCTCGTGCTCGCAGACCGAGTCCCGGGCGCGCCCCGGGACGTGGATGAAGATGGTCGTCCGCATGGCGTCGAGCCGGTCCCATGCGCGGCGTATCACGTCGCGCAAGTACTCGTTCGGGCAGCGTGAGTACACGACGAAGTGGAACGTCCGGTTGATCTTGCCGATGCGGAGCGGGTCGCCGTCCTGCAGCACGGCCCGGCGCATCTCCTCGTTGACGCTCCGAGCCTGGTCGAGGTCGGCCTGTCGCATGAGAGGCGCCGCCACCGTCGTCGCGTAGCCCTCGAGCAGCGCCAGCATGTGCATCGTCGCCTCCCATTCGGTCACGTTCAGCGAGACGACGCGGGCGCCAACGTTGCGCTCGAAGACGATCAGCCCCTCCGCCTCGAGCTGGCGGATCGCCTCCCGAACCGGTAAGGGGCTCACACCGAGCTTGCGTGCGAGGCTCGAGATGACCAGCCGGTCACCGGGAGCGTAGGTGCCGGCGACGATGCGAGCCCGGATGATCTCGTGGACCTGCTCGCTCTTGCTCGGGCCGGCCTCCTCGCTCCTCGGCGCCAACTCTCCGGCCGACCCCTCAGTCGACGAGGCTCGCCGTCACCAGGCGCTCGGCGCTCTCGACCTCGACCACGGGCGCCAGCGAGCCGTCGATCCTGCGGACGCGGCTGGACTCGTCGTACCAGGAGGGAACGACCGCGTGGCCCCAGAAGGACCGCCGGCGATCGTCGTGGACGCTCCAGCGCAGCGGCCGCACGTCGGGGTCGCCGGTGTAGTAGTCGCCGACGTAGAACTCGAGCCGGTGGCCGCTGGGGTCTCGGAGGTAGACGTAGAACGCGTTGCTGACGCCGTGCCGGCCCGGCCCCCTCTCGATGTGCTCCTCGAGATGAGCCGCGCCGAGCTGGTCGCAGACACGGAGAACCGCAGCGCCGTCGGCAACCGTGAACGCGACGTGGTGGAGCCGCGGGCCGCTCCCGGCGGTCAGCGCGACGTCGTGCACGAGCGGCTTCCGGGTCAGCCATACGGCGTAGACCCTCCCGTCGGGCTCGTCGTCGGCGATCAGCTCCGTCGTATAGAAGCCGAGCTCCCGGTAGTAGGCGTGGGCCTGCTCGACGTCGGGGACGTGGATGTTGAAGTGATCGATGCGCATCACCTGCGCGCCGCGGTGGAGGTCGAACCGCTGCAGAAGCCGCGGCGCCGGCTCCATCGCCTGGAAGAACTCGGCGGGGAACCCGAGCGGGTCCTCGACCAGAAGCGCGCGGCCGACGGCGAAAGACTCGCCGGGGGCGAGCCACCGGATCGGCCGCCCCAGACCCTCGAAGTGCGCGGCGAGGAGGTCGAGGTCCGACTCGCGCCGCACCCTGAAGCCGAGGCGGTGCAGGGCAGGCTCGGCGGCGCGCACGAGCACGAGCGAGTGATGCACCGCCTCCTCGTACCCGCGCAGGTAGAGCGCGCCGTCGGTCTCGGCCGTGGGGACGAAGCCGAGCGCGTCCACGTAGAAGCGGCGCGCTGCGTCGCGACCGTCGACGT
>CAZCIJ010000279.1:0-4616 GCA_964498265.1 uncultured Gaiellales bacterium
TCAGACGGAAGCGGAGCCGGCGGCTCGCAGCCGAGGTCCAATGTCGCCTCTCGCCCCCACGTCCACGATCGCGCTGAATCCGGGGTGGGCGACCGGGCAGTGGTAGCACTCGAGGTGGTTCTCGATCGCCACCTTCCAGTTCGCCTCGGGCACCCAGCGCCGGCGCCGATGGAACTCGAGCCCGGCGATGTCCAGGCCGCTCTCCTCGACCATGGCCGGAACGTCGCCGAGGGCGTCCGCGAGCCGGTCGCCGTCACGACCTCGTGTCCTCGGTGACGGCAGACGTTGACGAAGCCGCGAAGCGCTCCGTCCTCGTCCTGACGACGACGACGGGGATGTGCCCGGCATGGCCGGAGAGCACGTCGCCGGGAGACGCGACCTCGTCTGCCAGACCGACGTACTGCCAGGAGCGGGCGAAGATCGCCTCGCGCTCGCGCGCGAGGACGTCGGGGTCCGTGTACCAGCGGGCCGGGAGCGTGTAACCCTGCGCGAGCTGACCCGCGAGATCGGGGTTCCCGCGCCTGACAACGCGGTGAGTCTACCGGGGCGGGGGCCGCGACGGGTGGCCGGGCCGGACCGCGATGGGAAACGCCGTTGCCCGTACGGCAGTTCGCACCCTCTCGTAGAATCCCGGGGCTGAGGCACAGGATCGTCGCGGAAGGAGCGTGGGCATGGCGAGAATCGACGAGTCGCCTCGTACCCAGGTGCAGGAGGTGCTCGCGAAGGGGCCGATCCCGAACCCGCTGCCGACTCTCGACGAGGCGCGCAACGACCCGGCGCGCCTCGAGCGCATCCAGGAGCTGCGAGACGAGATCGACCGGAAGGGGATCCAGTACGTCTTCTTCCAGCAGGTCTCCGTGTCGGGTCACGTCAACGGAAAGGGCGTGGCGGCGACGCAGTGGGAGCGGGTGGCGACGAACGGCTACCAGCTCGTCTACGGGGCGACCGCCGACCTGTTCGTGGACATGTACGACCGCTACATCGGCTTCGGACCCGAGGAGTCCGAGCTCGCCGCCGTCGCCGACGTCGACACCTTCCAGCAGCTGCCGTGGGATCCGCGCGTCGCACGGGTCTTCTGCGACTGCTACGACACGGAGTCCGGGGAGCTCTTGGACGCCGATCCGCGCCAGAACCTGAAGAGGATCATGAACGAGGTCGAGGCCGAGCTCGGGTACACGTTCCTGTGCGGCGTCGAGCCGGAGATGATGTGGCTGAAGCGCCCGCTGGGCTCGACCGACTCCGCCCAGGCGGAGGGCATCACGAAGCCCTGGTGCTACCACATCAACCAGTTCGAGGAGCTGCGGCCTCTCATCCTCGACGTCATCGACTACGGGCAGAGGCTCGGTCTCGCGCCGACCTACGGCGACCACGAGGACTCTCCGGGACAGCTCGAGCTGAACTTCCTCTTCGACCGAGCTCTCCGCACGGCCGACAATCTCTCGACCTATCGCCAGCTCTGCCGGGCCGTCGCTCGCAAGCACACGCGGGAGGCGACGTACGGCGACGGGGTCGAGGTGATCGCGACGTTCATGCCCAAGCCGTTCGTGCATGTCTCGGCCAACGGCGCGCACCATCACTTCACGCTCGTGGACGACGAGGGCAACAACGTCTTCTACGACCCGGACGGGCCCGCCAAGCTCTCGACGATCGGACGCCGGTTCATGGCCGGGATCCTCGAGCACTACCGCGGGCTCTGCGGCATCACGGCTCCGACCGTCAACTCGTACAAGCGCTTCTGGGACTTCGGCTTCTGGGCCCCGATCTACAAGGACTACGGATGGCAGAACCGGACCTGCTTCGTCCGCGTCGCCAGCGGCGGCCGCTTCGAGTTCCGCGCGGTCGACTCGTCCTGCAACCCGTACCTGACGCAGGCGGCGCTGCTGAAGTGCGGCCTCGACGGCGTTCGCAGAGAGCTCGATCCGGGCCCGCCGCAGCAGGCGAACGTCTACGACCTCATCGCGCAGGGGCAGCAGTTCGAGCGCGTCCCCGGCTACCTGGGCGAGGCGCTTGAGGCGCTCGAGGAGGACGAGACGGTGAGGAGCGCCCTGCCCGGCCGTCTCTACGATGTCTACATGCACTACAAGCGAGACGAGTGGGAGCGTTTCCTCTCCGCGGTCACGGACTGGGAGCGGGAGCGCTACCTCGATGTCCTCCCGTAGGGTGAGCCCGGTCTCGCCCGTCACGAGCAGGGCCTGACGAGGGGCTGGACATGTGCGGCATCGCCGGGATCATCTACCGGGACGGGGCCACGCACGACATCGGCGTGGACATGACGAGGATGCTCCAGTCGATGAAGCATCGGGGACCTGACTCGACGGGCTACGCGCTCTACAGCCAGCCGACGAGCGACTACCTGATGCGCTACAAGCTTGCCGACGCGAACGACCCCCGCGACTTCGAGTTCGAGGAGCGGCTCGAGCGCAACCGGGCCGAGGCGGAGGCGCGCCTGGTCGCGCTCGGGGCTCAGGTGCACGACGTCGAGCTCGACACGGAGTACGCGTTCCGCGTGCGGTTCAGCTACGACGGCGAGCTCAAGCGGCTCACCGACTACGTCGAGGACATCCCGGGCGCCGAGGTGCTCTCCCTGGGCCACTCGCTCGAGATCGTCAAGGACCTGGGCGACGCCGAGACCGTCGCGGACCAGTACAAGCTCGACAACGTGAAGGGCACGCATGCGATCGGCCACGTGCGCATGGCGACCGAGTCGGACGTGGACATCTCCGGCGCCCACCCGTACTGGGCCTACCCGTTCTCCGACATGGCGGTGGTGCACAACGGCCAGCTCACGAACTACTTCATGTGGCGGCGCCGGCTCGAGCGCAGCGGGCACCGCTTCCAGTCGGAATGCGACTCCGAGGTGATCGCCGTCTACCTCGCACAGAAGATGGAGGACGGCGCCTCGCTCGAGGAGGCGATGAACGACTCGCTGGACGAGCTCGACGGCGTCTTCACCTACATCGCGGTGACGGACGAGGAGCTCGGCGTCGCGAAGGACGAGATGGCGGCGAAGCCCCTCGTCCTCTACGAGTCCGACGACCTGGTGGCGCTTGCCTCCGAGGAGATCGCGATCCGCCAGGTCGTCGACCACGAGATCGACACGTACGATCCCTACGAGCGGGAGGTCCTCGTATGGAAGCGCTAGCGAGGGACGGCGGTGCCTGAGGGCGCGCTCGCAGGCGAGCGAAGGGTCAGCTACGACGCGCGCGGGCTTGCCGAGCCGCTCGCGGAAGCGCCGCAGATCTCCGAGATCGAGGGCGAGAGGGCGTCCTTCGACGCGCGAGGTCTCACGACGCGCCAGATCAACCTCGAGCTGCGCTGGCTCCTCTACGAGCGCGGCGTCAGAGAGGTCATCGTCGACAACCCGGGCGCGAAGCACTCGCTCGGGGTCGGCATCCTCACGCGCTGCAGGGTCCGCTTCAAGGGATCGCTCGGCTACTTCGCGTGCGGCCTCGTCGACGGCCCCGAGATCCACATCGAGGGTCGCGTCGGCTGGTCGGCGTGCGAGAACATGATGTCGGGGGTCGTGGTCGTCGACGGCAACGCCGGCTCGCTGACCGGGGCTGCGCTGCGAGGCGGAGACATCGTCGTCAAGGGACGCGTGGGCGCCCGCTCGGGCATCGACCAGAAAGGCGGCACGATCCTCGTCCTGGGCTCGGCCGGGTCGATGACCGGGTTCATGATGCAACGCGGCCGCCTCATCCTCTGCGGCGACGTCGGCCCCGGCCTCGGCGACTCGATGTACGACGGCACGATCTACGTCGGCGGCAAGGTCAAGTCGCTCGGGATCGACTGCGTCCCCGGCGAGTGGACGGACGCCGACACGGAGCTCATCGAGCGCAAGTTCCGGATCTACGGGCTCGGCGCTCCGCCCGAGTTTGCGAAGTTCGTCTGCGGCAAGCAGCTCTACAACTACGACTCGCTCGAGCCCACCGAGCGCAAGCTCGTCATCTGACGCGACCGAGGAAGGGACGCCATGTCCAGCGACCACGCACCGGGCACCAAGGACGTACTCGGCCACAGCCGGATCTTCACGCCCGAGGTCATCAACGACATCCACGTCAAGGCCGAGCTCGGCCGCTACCGGATGCGGGGCTTCTCGATCTTCAAGCCCATGCCCCACTGGGACGAGCTCGTCTTCCTGCCCGGCACGCTGACCCGGTTCGTGATCGAGGGCTACCGCGAGAAGTGCGAGACGACGACCGCGCTCGGCGCGCGCTTCGCCCAGAAGCCGCTCGAGCTCGACATCCCCATCTACATCACCGGGATGAGCTTCGGCGCGCTCTCGCTCGAGGCGAAGATGGCGCTCGCCAAGGGCGCCTCGATGGCCGGCACGGCGACGTGCTCGGGCGAGGGCGGGATGATCCCGCCCGAGCGCGACTACTCGACGAAGTGGTACTACCAGTGCATCCAGAGCCGGTACGGGTTCAACCCGCACCACCTGATGCTCGCCGACGCCTGCGAGTTCTTTATCGGCCAGGGGTGCAAGGTCGGCCTGGGCGGGCACCTGATGGGCCAGAAGGTCACCGAGCAGGTTGCCGAGATGCGCTCGCTGCCGGCGGGCATCGACCAGCGCTCTCCGGCAAGGCATCCGGACTGGCTCGGGCCGGACGACCTCT
>CAZCIJ010000280.1:0-4605 GCA_964498265.1 uncultured Gaiellales bacterium
GGAGGTGGCCGCCGGGGGCCTGTACGTCCACCCCGCCCTCGGAGCGAGGCGCGCCGCCGCCGAGGCGAAGGCGCGCGCGCGCGCCGAGGAGGACCCGCTTTCCGACCGCGAGCGCGAGGTGCTGCGCCTGCTCGCGCTCGGCCACACGAACCAGGAGATCGCGAAGATGCTGTACATCTCGGTGCGCACGGCCGAGACGCACCGGGCGCACATCATGCAGAAGCTGCGCCTGTCGACACGCGCAGAGCTCGTACGCTACGCGCTCGAGCAGGGGCTGCTCGACGACCCCGCCGACGCGTAGTCCGCCGTCTAGTGCACGACCAGGACGTCGCAGGGCGCGTGGTGCACGATCTTCGTGCTGACCGACCCGAGCAGCGCGCGCTCGGCGAAGTTGAGCCCGCGCGTGCCGACGACGACGAGGTCGGCGCCCTCGTCTGCCGCCCTGCGAACGACGGCGTCGGCGGCGTCGCCGTACCCCTCGGCCGTGCGAGCGCTCACCCCTCGCTCGCGCAGCCGCTCGCGCGCCCCGCTCAGGGTCTCTCGAAGCCATTCCGCCCCGCCCGGGTCCCCTGACGGAACCCCCCACACCGGATCCTCCGTCTGCGTCGGGAGGTCGGCCGCGCACACCACCACGACCTCGCCGTCGCCGGCGACCAGCTCCGCAACGCGATCGAGCGCCCGGTCGGCGTGACTCGAGCCGTCGTATGCGACGACGATCTTCTTCATCTCCCGTCTCCCTTCTCGGCGTAAACCGTTCCCCGCGTGGCGCCGCCGTTACTCATAGCGGAGAGCCTCGGCCGGATGGATGCGCGAGGCCCGGACGGCCGGCGCGAACGTCGCGGCCAGAGCGGCGAGGTACACGACGGCGAAGATCACGACCAGGGTGGACCAGGGGACGGCGAAGCTCAAGTTCTCCCAGCTGGGCGTCTGGCGTGCGTCCGAGATGACGTTGAACGCGACGACGAGCCCGAGCCCCGTGCCCACGAGGATCGAGCCAAGCGCGATGAGCGACGTCTCGAACAGGAACGCTCCCTGGATCATGCGTCGCCGGAACCCGATCGAGCGCAGCACGCCGATCTGCTGGCGCCGCTCGACGACGGAGCGGGCGCTGATCACGCCGAGCGCGGCCACGCCGACGACGAGGCCGAGGGCGACGAAGCCCTGCAACACGCGGTTGAACGTGCGTGACACCGACACCGAATCGTCGAGAAGCTTGCTCACCGCGTCCGCCTCCATGCCGTTGGCGAGGAACGCGGATTCGAGCGCCCGGGCGGTCTCCCCCGGGTCGACCCCGGGGGCGAGCGCGAAGTGGTGGATCGTCGGACGCGCCCGCTCGCCCAGCGCGGCCACGGTCGCCTGCGAGGTGAAGAGCCCGAGCATGTCCTCGGGCGCCGTGTCCTTGAGGACGCCGATGACCGAGAGCTCGAGCTCCGCGCCCGTCTGCGGGTCGCGCGCCTCGACCGGGATAGGTGCGAACCGCTCGTCCTCGAGGTAGAACCCGGTCAGCTGGAAGTCCGGTCGCGCAACGAAGCCCCAGTCGTCGCGCCGGGGGACGACGAGCGCGTCGACGACGGCGAGACCGGGCGTCGTCGCGAGCGCGTCCCAGACCTCCTCGGAGGAGTCGTACCCGTCGGCGACGGCCGCGAGGCCGTAGGTCGTGCTCGTCAGGAAGGCGTCGTCCAGCCCTCGCACGGCGTACGGCTCGAAGCCCTCTCCGCCGACCTGCCTCGCGTCGAGCACGTTCACGGACTCGCCCGCGACGACCGTGAAGTCGCGCGGGTCGAGGCCTGGCGTCGCGGCGATCGCGGCGCCCATGTCCTCGACGCCTGAGATCGCCGGCACGTCGGCCCGGACGTCGAAGCCGCCGCCGTACTCGTCGACGTCGTCGAAGGCGGTCATGAAGGCGTTCGAGTTCGTGGCTGCGATGACGAGGGTGAAGACGACGAGCGTGAACATCGCGAGCGTCGTCCCGGTCCGGAAGCGGCTGCGGAGCGGGTACGCAGCGGCCATCCGCACGACGGGCGCGAGCGAGCGCGAGCGGCCGAAGAGACGCGTCAGCCCGCCGAGGAAGAGATCGGCGTTGTAGACGAACACCCACGTCGCGCCGACGACGACGATGATGCCGCCGGTGAGCCACACGGACATGTCCATCTTGTAGTCGGGGGCGATCGCCCCGAACGGCAGGAGCCAGACGACCACGATCAGGAGACCTGCGACCGTGAACGCGACCCGCTCCGGCAGCCCGACCGTGCGCACGAGCGGCACGAGGCTCACGATCGCGACCGAGATCCCGAGCATGAACGGCGTCGCGTGCTCGCTCGACACGCCGCTCGCGGCGATCAGTGCCCCGAGAGCGATGCCCGCCCCGCCGAGCAGCACCCCGAAGCGGCGGCGGCGGCGGATGCGAGGCGCAGGGACGCTCCGGATCGCGGCGACGATGTTGAGGACGCTCACCCGCCACGCCGAGAAGGTCACGACGAGGAACGTGATGAGCACGCCGAGGCAGTACGCGACCACGAGGCTCCGGACCTGGACGTCGTGGCGGATCTCGATCCCGGTGTCGTCCCCGAACGCGCCAGCCATGACGACGACGATGCCGTATGCCACGGCGACTCCGAGGAGCGCCCCGACGGCCGCCGCGACGAGGTCGTACACGGCGCCCTCGTAGAGGAACATCTGCACGAGGTGCCCCCGCCTCGTTCCGACCGCGCGCGCGATGCCCATCTCCGTGCGCCGCTCCGCAGCCAGCATCACGAAGATGAGGAAGATGAGCAGGATGCCGGCTGCGATCGAGAACGTGCCGAACGTCGTGAAGAAGCTCATGAACGCGTTGCCGGTCTCGTCCGCGAGCTCCAGCGTGTCCTGTTTCACTGGGTCGATCCCGAGCCCGAGCTCCGCGAGGTCACCCTCGAGTGCCGACACGACCTCGTCGGAGTAGCGCGCCCCGGAGAGCTCGTCGCCGTCGTTGGAGACGAGAACGTGCTTGATCTCGCCCTCCTTGGCGAGGAGGGTCTGCGCGGCAGCCAGCGGCATGAGGAGCGCCGCATCGTTCTCGGCCGCCCTGCCGGCGCCGTCGAACTCGACGATGGCCGCGACCGCGAAGCTCCCCTCACGCCCCGCGGCGAGGACCGTCACGTCGTCGCCCGCCTTCGCGCCGAGGTCCTCGGCCGCCTCGGACGTCAGGTAGACCTCGCCGGAGCCGAGATCTCCGAGCGACACGGCTTCACCGCCGAGCGGCTCGATCGTCCCGAAGCCGTCGAGCTTGGCAGGGTCCGCGGCGAAGAGCGTGACGCGCGGCTCCGCCTGACGCGTCGTCGAGTCGACGAGCGCGACCGCCTCGATGATCGCCGGCGCGACGCCGTCGACCCGGGGCACCTGCCGCGCCAGGCGCTCGACGTCCGGGAAGAGCGCCTCGTCGAGGTAGGTCTGCCCGACGAAGCCCTGCTCCTCCTGCACCTCGGCGCCCTGGACGGAGATCATCTCGTCGGTCTGCCCGAGCGCGTCCACCGCGACCGAGCGGATCGTCGAGCTCACGGTGTCCCCCGTCGAGAGGGCCGAGGAGACGATCGCCGTCCCGAGCATCAGCCCGAGGACGATGAGCGCCGTTCTCGCCCGGCGGCGCGCGACGTTCCGCACGCCGAGCCTGAAGAAGACGCGATTGCGGAGGGCGAGCGCTCCGAGCGCCGCCAGCGCGACGGCGCAGGCGATCACGAGGACGACGGCGAGGTCGCCCATCGGGATGCCGAAGAGCTTCTGCACGGTGCTCGACCTCTGGCCTATCCGGCCGCGAGCGCGGGCGTCTCGGCGAGGAGGACTTCGTAGCGCTCTCGCCCAGGCGGCGCGCGGAAGAGCATCGCGTGCTCGGCGAGCGCCTCCGCGTAGAAGCCCGTCTCGGTCGTCGCCTCGGCGGCCCCTTCGCTCGCCCACAGGCTCACGAGCATCGCCTTGCCCTCGCGGGTGCCGAGCACGAGGATTCCCTCGTATCCCTCCTGCTCCCTCAGGCGCGGCAGCACGCGCTCCTGGAAGAGCGCGAGCGCGTCCGCGACGCTCACGCGCAGCGTGTCGATCTCAAGCAGCGTGACCCGCGAGTACACGGCTCCCCTCCTCTCTCTCCAGCACCATGTCTTCCACGACCTGCCCGTCGAGCATGCGCACGATCCGATCGGTCTCCCGCCCGACGGCGATGTCGTGAGTGACGATCAGGAACGTCAGCCCCCGCTCGAGGTTCAGCCGGCGCATGAGGCCCGTGATCTCGGCCGCGTTCTCCGAGTCGAGATCCCCGGTGGGCTCGTCGGCCCAGACGATGGCCGGATCGTTGACGAGCGCGCGCGCGATCGTCACGCGCTGGCGCTCACCTCCCGACAGCTCGTCGGGAACGTGGCTCGCCCGGTCGGCCAGGCCCACCAGGTCGAGCGCCTCGAGGGCGCGACGCCGCGCCTTCCCCATCGGCACGCGGGCCACGAGGAGGGGAAGCTCGACGTTCTCCACCGACGTCAGCACCGGGATGAGGTTGTAGAACTGGAACACGAAGCCCATGCGCCGCGCCCGGTAGTCGGTGCGCTGGCGGTCGGACATGGCGGAGAGGGAGACGCCCTCGATCGCGAC
>CAZCIJ010000281.1:0-2045 GCA_964498265.1 uncultured Gaiellales bacterium
GCAGAGCATCCGGCTGTTAACCGGAGGGTTGCTGGTTCGAGTCCAGCCCGGGGAGTCGGGACTGCAAGACACGGCTTCGAGGCTGCCTGGCGCCGGCCCGGAGCGATGTGCACTTCGTACATCGTGAAGCGGACGCAGATCTATCTCGATGGCGCCCAGGATGCGCGCCTGAGCCGGCTTGCGGCGAGCACGGGGGTGACGAAATCGACGTCGACGAGGCGATCGCAAGACGCGCCGGCGAGCTCGGGCGCTCGCACCGGCAGAGCCACCCGGGTCTCGCGGTCGCGGACCTGATCGTCGCCGCCACCGCGGAGGAACTCGCGCTCGCCCTCGCCACCGGCAACGTGCGGCACTACCCGATGTTCACGGGGCTGCGGCCGCCGTACGACGCTGCTTCGACGTAGCTCGGCATGACGCTCAGGCGTCGTCGAGCGGCCCGTAGACGCGTGTCTCTGTGCGGACGCGTGCGGGTCGGGCCGAGGCCGTCGCCCGGGCCTTCGCGCCGCCCCGACGCGTCGCGCTGGCGCTTTTGGCTGCGGAAACTCGTGACGTCGTGACAGGTTCTGTGGATCTTGGGTCGCAAGGATGCGTCGCCGGAGCCGGGCTTGGCCCGGCGGGAGGCCCGTCAAACGACGGGCAACGCCGGAGACGCGGCTCTCGAGCTGCCGGCTCCGCTCGCCGCTGGATACTCGGGAGCGCGCGAAAGGAGGGGTTCGTGGGGGAACCAGGCGTTCCCCCACGTCACGAATCCTCGAGCCGGACGGTGAGCCCGCCGTCGACCTCGATGACCGCGTGATGACCCTCCCCGACGGGGCCGGGGTTCACGACGCGGGTTCGACCGATCTCGTCGCGGCCCCGCGACTCGTGGATGTGGCCGCAGAGCACGAGATCGGGCTGCTCGCGCTCGATGAACGCGCGTACGACGACGCTCCCGACGTGCTGGCCGCTGGCAAGCCGGTCGCAGGCCGTTCCGTGCGGGGGCGCGTGCGGGCAGAAGATGGTGAAGCGGCAGCCGAGGACGTGCGTGAACCCCTGCTGGATCCGGCGCTCGAGCTCCTCGTCGCCGAGCTCGTAGGGCGTCTTCAACGGCGAGTGTGGAGCGGCGGACACCCCGAAGACGCCGACCTCGCCGAACACGAATCCGCGTCCGTCGAGCGCGACGTCGAGGTCGGCGAGGCGATCGTCGATCGCCTGCGAGTCCATGTTCCCGGCGAGGGCGAGCATCCGCGGGGCCAGCTCGCGCCAGCCCCCGATCGCTCGCTCGGCGTCGTCCGGGCCACCGCCGGTCGTCAGGTCGCCCCCGACGATGAGCAGATCGACCTCGCCGATCTCGTCCATCGCGGCCGGCACCGCGTCGAAGCGGTCATGGACGTCGACGACGTAGGCGATTCTCATGCGCTCCCTCCCGAGCGAGGTTCTCCGGGGTTGTAGCAGCCTGCAGCTCTTCCCGCGGTCGTGGCGTTCGTGACATGTTGCGGCTGGGCGACGCGGCCGTCTTCGACTACATCGAGAGCGTGGAGCTTTACGGGCTTCACGACCCCTCCATGAGCCGGATCGTCGAGTGGTACACGAGCCTCGAGGCGATCGAGCGCGAGCTCGAGGCGCTGGCGCGCGGCGAGCCGGAGTGGGCCGCGCAGCTCGAGGTGCTGCCCATCGCGTTCCCGGACGAGACCGGCGACTCGATCCGCGCGGGCAAACGAGCTCAGCCCTAGCCGGGTCTGGCGGCGAGCGCGGATTGCTCGGGCCTTGGGGCGTGCTGCCGGTCTGCTCATCCGGCTTCGGACGTCCAAGCCGGCTGCCGCCGGTTCCGATCGATCAGAATGCGACAGTGGTCGCCGCGACCAACGGCGTTCTCCGGCTGCCGCTCACACGTCTCTGTCCCGTCGCTCTGATCAGCCTGTCCGCTGTTCTTCTCTGGGCGACGCCGGGCCTGGGAGCGCACATCGCGTGGAAACTCTCCCCCCGACGTCCTCGTACCGGAGCTCAACGGCCTCGACATCGATCCCGCAATCCTCAAGGTCGGGTCGGCGCTCTGGGTCGTCTAC
>CAZCIJ010000281.1:2145-3592 GCA_964498265.1 uncultured Gaiellales bacterium
TCGAGTTCCAGTACTCGACTGGTACCTGGTCGCGGCGGATCGGCCTCGCCACGTCAACCGACCTGGGTGCGACCTGGCACTACGAGGGCGACATCATCACCAGCCCCTCCGCGTACGAGAAGGGCGTCTATCCGGGCGAGTACTTCGATACGGGTCGGGGCGACCAGAAGTTGTTCGTCGGGCGAAAGCACTTCTACCTCTACTACCGCCGCGACTGGATGAGCAAGACTCGCTTCGACGACCGAACGTCGAGCATGCGGGTGGCCAGATGCCCGATCGCGGCGAAGATGCGGCCGGGATGCTGGCGAAAGTGGCTCGAAGGCACGTGGAGCGAGCCTGGACTCGGGGGGCGCGAGAGCACCGTCTTCGCCGACGCCGACAGCTCCGTCGTCTTCTACAACCCGTGGCTACGCAGGTTCGTCGCCATCGGTCCCCGTCGATCCGGTCACGTCGAGTCGAACGCGTGTCGGGAGGACGTTCCGTCTCTACTCGAGCGATGTGGCGACGTCGGGGCCCACGAAGTACATGCGTGTCACGTTCACCCGACGAGACGTGGCGTGACGAGCCAGCGCTCGCACTAGTCGCCGACAACCTGGATGAGCCAGCGGCGGTCACGGGAGCGGTCGAGCTCGATGAAGAGGACGCGCTGCCACGTGCCCAGGCAGAGCTCGCCGTCGCGCAGCGGGATGGACTCGCCGGCGGGACCCATGAGCAGCGACATGCAGTGGGAGTGCCCGTTGCCGAACTCCATGTCCTCGGGGCACATGTTCTCGCTGCGGAGATCCCAGTCGTCGTGCGCGTAGTACTTCTCGCTGGGGACGAGCCGCCGCAGCAGGCGCGTGAAGTCCTCGAGCAGCCCTTGCTCGAACTCGTTCACGCGGACGCAGCACGTCGTGTGGGGTGAGT
Organism: uncultured Gaiellales bacterium; assembly: GCA_964498265.1. Classification (GTDB taxonomy): domain Bacteria; phylum Actinomycetota; class Thermoleophilia; order Gaiellales; family Gaiellaceae; genus CAZCIJ01. Next base: position 3,052 of record CAZCIJ010000281.1, read on the forward strand.
ACACGCAGACGATGCCGTCCGTGATCCCGCTCTCCGCGACGGCATTCTTGACGTCCTCGGTGATGTCCCGGACCTCGAGCCCCGCCTCCGTCCGCACATGATGCTCGGCCTGGAAGACCTTCACTTGGCGCTATCCCTCCCCACGTCGCGACGGATTACGCTCACCATGCGCGCTGCCCATTCTGACCGCTTCGGCGGCGTTTGTCGACGCGGAGATTAGCGCAGCAGCCGGCCGGAGGACGCCCGTCGACTGCGGTACGCTCAGGCGAGGGGCCCGTAGCTCAGGGGTTAGAGCAGCGGACTCATAATCCGTCGGACGGTGGTTCGAATCCACCCGGGCCCACTGGAGAAAGACCTCCGAGCACCAGGGTTGCGGCTCTGCGCGGTCCCCGTCCGAGATGGGGCGCTCGCTCGTTCGGGACCGCGACTCCGGCGCCTGCTCGGATCGCGATGCACGGTTAGAGTGCGCGCATGGCAAAGGTCTTCGACTCGCTCGACGACAAGCTCGCAGAGTGGATCGGCCGCCAGCCGCTGTTCTTCG
>CAZCIJ010000281.1:3602-4602 GCA_964498265.1 uncultured Gaiellales bacterium
CGTCAACGTCTCGCCGAAGGGGCTCTCCGGCACGTTCGCCATCCTCGGTCCGAGGCGGGTCGCCTACCTGGATCTGACGGGAAGCGGGATCGAGACGGTCGCCCACCTGCGCGAGAACGCTCGCATCGTGATCATGTTCTGCGCGTTCGAGGGGCCTCCCCGCATCCTGCGCGTGCACGGCCGGGGAGCCGCCGTGTTCCCCCACGAGAGCGCCTTCGCGGAGCTCTCCTCGGCGTTCGACCTCGGCCGGATCGAGGCCGATGGCCTCTCCGCCGGCATCCGCTCGATCGTCGACGGGGAGGTGGAGCGCATCGCCGACTCCTGCGGGTACGTCGTACCTCTCATGCGCTACGAGAGCGAGCGACCGCAGATGCCGGCCTGGATCGCCGCGCAGCTCAAGAAGTCCGGGCCGAACGCGCTTCGCGAGTACGCCAGCGAGCACAACAGCGAGAGCATCGACAGGCTCCCCGGCCTCGCGGTTCCCGGAGCCGAACGCGGGTAGCGCCGCCGCTCCCTCTGCCGTCTAGACTGGCCGCATGCGGGCTGTACGGGCGTTCGTCGTCAGGACGATCCGCGCAGTCCGGCTGCTCGCTCGCGACGGTCGCATCCCCAGGCCGGTGCGCTTCGGCGGGGCGATCGCGCTGCTGCCGATACCGGGGCCGCTCGACGAGGCGGTGCTCCTGGTCGTGGGCTCGGTTCTCTGGCTGTTCTACCGCGACCGTCTCGAGGATGCGTGGCGGCGCGCAGGCGAGCAGGGCGCGCCGAGCCGGGTCGCGGCTCCCTAGGTTGAGAAGCCGTCTGGCCTAGGCAGGGAAGCCGTGCCGGCCGTAGAGCCGGACGAAGCGGGCGGCCGTGAGCATGCGGCGCCTCACGAGCCGGCCGTCCTCCTTCTCGAACAGCACGACCTCCTCGTGGCCTCCGGGGCCGAGCGGCTGCACGAGACGGCCGCCGGGTCCAAGCTGCTCCGCGAGCGGGGGCGGAACCCGCGGGAACGCGGCGG
>CAZCIJ010000282.1:0-4568 GCA_964498265.1 uncultured Gaiellales bacterium
CCGATCGTCCACGCCTGCCCTGATCACCATCCCAATGCGCGTGCGCTTCAGCCACAGGTACAGACCGAGGCCGACGCCGATCGCCATGAAGAGGATGAAGAAGCGCGGGAACGCGTACGAGAGGCCGAAGACCTTGAGGTCGACCTGGTAGTCGAGGATCGCCGGCCGCCCGGGGTCGAGGGCGATGCCTCCGAACTCGCGCAGCATCTGGTCGGCGAGGATGATCGAGATCGCGATCGTGATCATCGCCTGGCGGATCTCCTGTCCCTGGTTCCAGCGCAGGAACGCCTGCTGGATGACGAGGCCGAACAGCGCCACCCAGGCGCACGAGACGGCCAGCGCGGCCGGCCAGGGCCAGCCGAGCTCGCGCATGAAATCGAGCGAGATGTAGCCGCCGAGCAGGAAGAACGACCCGTGCGCCATGTTGACGACGCGCATGAGGCCGAAGATGAGCGTGAATCCGCTCGCCACCACGAAGTAGAGCCCGGCGAGCGTGAGCGCGTTCAGCCCGACCGTGAGGAAGAGCCGCGGATCCTGCGTGCCCTTGAACGCGATCCAGCCGAAGAACAATCCGGCGACCACGAAGACGACGACGGGCGCCAGGTAGCGGCCCACCTGGGCCTGCGCCTGGTGAAGACGCATACCCCTCGCCGTGGCCGCGTGCGTGACGGCGTCGCTCACCGATTCGCTCGCAGCAATCGGTTACCTCTCATGAGGGCCGGACGGTAACACGCGCTCCGTGGCCTTTCAATCATCGAGAGCTCGGGCGGTCGAGGAACGGACGACGAGCCGGGGGCGCGCGTCCACGACGACGTCCCTCCCGTTCCCGGACGCGATCTGGTCGAGAAGGGCGTCGACGGCAGCGGCCCCGAGCTCGAACAGCGGCGCCTCGACGGCGGTCACCGGAGGGACGACGTAGCGGAGGAGTCTCACGTCCGCGTACGCGACCAGCGAGAGGTCGCCCGGTACCGACAGTCCCGCGTTCCACGCTGCGCTGAGCACCCCCAGGCCCTGGCGCGCCGTGCACGTGAAGATCGCCGTCGGTCGCCGGGGGGACGCGAGCAGGATCCGGGTCGCCTCCGCTCCCGACTCCTCGTCGAACTCGGTGTGGACGACCTGATGCTCCAGACCGTGACGCGCCGCTGCGGCGACGAACGCAGCCGCGCGGCGCTCGACGGGATCGAGCGCACGCGGCCCGGCCACGTGAGCGAGCCTACGGTGGCCGAGAGCCGCGAGGTGCCCGACCGCGAGCTCGACGCCGACCGCGTCGTCGGCGATCACGTTTCGCCCGCTGCCTCGATGCGCGCGATTGACGAACACGTGGGGAACGGGACGCTCGGAGAGCAGCTCGAGCAGCGGATGCCGCGGGTGGGTCGACGCCACGATCAGCCCGTCGATCCGCCCCTCGAGCACGAGCCGCGCGAACGTCTCGCCCGCCTCCTGCTCCTCGAAGTCCTCGGCCAGCACGACGGTGAAGGCCCGCTCGCCGGCCCGCTGGAACGCGCCCCTGACGAGCTGCGTGTACACCGGGTTGTCGAGTGCCGGGACGAGGATGCCGAGCGCCCCCGTCTGGGCCAGACGGAGCCCGCGCGCCGCGGCGTGCGGCCGGTACCCCAGCTCGCGCGCGACCGAGACGACCCGCGAGCGCAGCTCGTCGCTGACGCTCAGCGTCGGATCCCCGTTGAGGATGCGCGACGCGATGGGCTTCGACGTCCGGGCCGCCTCGGCGACATCGGCGAGGCGCGCCCGAACGCGTCCGCCGCCGTCCGTCAGTCCGCTCACGCGCCGTGAGCGTACCGCCTGAGAGGAGCGTCTGACAACCGATCCGGTCCGCCCTATGATGGCTGGGAGGCGAGCCGGCGGGCGATGCTGCCCGCCCGAAGGGAGGTTCAATGGCCGGGATTCGCGGCTGTGATCTCGTCGTCGACTACCTGATCAAGGAGAAGGTGCCGTACCTGTTCGGCTACGCGGGGCACGGCGCAGTGGGGCTGCTCGACGGCGTCTACAACCGGAAGGACGAGATCAAGATCATCTTCCCGCGCATCGAAGCGGGCGCGGGCTACATGGCGGACGCCTACTACCGCGCCTCGGGCCAGGTGATCCCGGTCTACACCTCGACCGGTCCCGGCCCGATGCTGCTCACCGTTGCGCTCTCGAACGCGTTCTACGACTCGTCCGCCTTCGTCGCGCTCACCGGACAGGTGGCGACGAGCCAGTACGACTCGGGCGCGCTGCAGGAGGAGTACCGCCACCACCAGGCGGACTTCCCGAGCATCGCCAAGGTGGTCGCGAAGCGCAGCTTCCAGGCGCATTCCGTCGAGGATTTGGCCAGGTTCGTCCCGAAGGCGTTCAAGCTGGCCCGGACCGGCCGGCCGGGGCCGGTGCACGTCGACGTGCCGTACGACCTCTGGATCCGCTCCGCCGACGCCGAGGTGCCCGAGCCGGAGGAGCGCTCGCAGATGCTCAACTGGCGCACGCCCGGCTCGCCCGAGGCCGTCGAGAAGGCGCTCGACCTGCTGCTCTCCGGACGCCGGCCGCTCGTGCTGGCGGGCGGGGGCGTCATCCACTCCGAGGCGAGCGCGGAGCTCGCCGCCTTCGCCGAGTACGTCAACGTCCCGGTCTACACCACGTTCATGGGCAAGGGCGCGCTCTCGGCACGGCACCCGCTCAACCTCGGCATCGCGGGCTGCTGGGGCGAGTACCCGGGCACGGAGGCGGCGCGCAACGCCGACGTCATCCTCGCGCTCGGGTGCCGCTTCTCGGACATCCATTGCTCCTCGTGGGTGCCCGGCTACACGTACAACATCCCGCCGACCAAGCTCGTCCACGTGGACATCGACCCGCAGGAGATCGGGCGGAACTACCCCACCGAGCTCGGGATCGTCGGGGATGCCCGCGAGGTGCTGCGCCAGCTGCTCGAGATCGCGCGCAGGAAAGGGCCGAGGCGCGAGCGCTCGCCGTGGAACGACCAGGTCGAGGGCTACAAGGAGGAGTGGTCGAACTTCATCGAGCCCGAGAAGGCGTCGAACGCCGTCCCCATCGACCCCCGGCGCGCGATCGGCGAGCTCCGCAAGGCGGCGCCCGAGTCGACGCTCATGATCACGGACACGGGGAACCACCAGACGTGGGTCGAGCAGTACTGGGACGCGTACGGGCCCAAGACGGTGTTCACGCCGGGCGGCTTCGCGGGCATGGGCTTCGGGACCTACGGCGTGCTCGGACTCAAGCTCGCCCGTCCCGACCGGCCTGCGATCTGCGTCACGAGCGACGGCAGCTTCATGATGTTCCCGGGCGCGGTCGCGACGGCGACCGAGTACGACATCCCGGCGGTCTGGGTCATCCTCAACAACTTCACCATCGGGGTCATCCGCGACCTCCAGCGCTTCTACATGGACGGGCGCGAGATCGGCACGAGCTTCGTCAGGCACTCGACCGGCGAGTTCTGGAACCCGGACTTCGCGAAGATGGCGGAGGCGATGGGCGCGGGCGGCATCTCGGTCGACCAGCCGGGCGACCTCGCCGACGCGTTCGACACGGCACTCAAGGCCGGGAAGCCGTACGTCGTCGACGTCCGCGTCAACCGGGACACGGCCGTGCCGCTGATCGGAACCTGGCAGTTCCCGCCGATCCAGCAGGCCGAGCCGACGTTCGGAAAGCGGCTGGTGCTGCAAAGGTGAACCGGTAACTTCGCCGCCCGGTGAGCCGCAGGTTCGCCGGGCGGCGAAGTGAGTGGTTCGCCGCGCAGCGGACGGCGAAGCCGGCCGCGAAGGCCCGGCGCCGGCGCAGCCGGCGCACATGCGTCACACCTACCATCCGTACATCGTGAATTACCGGGCGGGGCAAGCCCGCCCCTACTATCCATACACCGTGAATTACTTCCCGTTCGCCGCTATCGTCGACCAGGAGCGCCTGAAGCGTGCGCTGCTCGTCAACGCCGTCAACCCGGCCGTCGGCGGCCTTCTCGTCGAGGGACCGAGCGGCACGGGGAAGTCGACGGCCGTCCGCGCGCTCGCCGAGCTCCTGCCCGAGATCGACGTCGTCGCCGACTGTCCGTTCTCGTGCGATCCGCTCGCGCCCTGCGGCGCCTGCCGCGCCCGTCGCGCGGCGGGCGAGGAGCTCCCGGTCGTGCGGCGGCCCGTGCGTCTCGTCGACCTGCCGCTGAACGCGACCGAGGATCGCATCGCCGGAACGATCGACATGGCGCGAGCGCTGCGCGAGGGGGAGAAGGCGCTCGAGCCCGGCCTGCTCGCGGAGGCGAACCGCGGCATCCTGTACGTCGACGAGATCAACCTGCTCGACGACCACCTCGCGGACGTCCTGCTCGACGCCGCGGCACTCGGAGTCAACGTCGTCGAGCGCGAGGGCATCTCCGTGACCCACCCGGCTCGATTCCTGCTCGTCGGCACGATGAACCCGGAGGAGGGCGAGCTCCGCCCGCAGCTGGCCGACCGTCTCGGCCTGCGCGTCGAGGTGACGGCGCTGGCGGACGGGCGCACACGCGCGCAGGTGATGCGCCGCCGCGAGGCGTTCACCGCGGACCCGGAGGGGTTCACGGCGCGCTGGCAGGC
>CAZCIJ010000283.1:0-4522 GCA_964498265.1 uncultured Gaiellales bacterium
GAGGCCGGCGACGACCACGCCCGCGGCGAGCGCGCGCCTCGGGCTCGTCCAGTTGGCGTGCCTCATGGTGTTCCTTCCTGTCGAGTTACGCGACAGGCCTCAGTCAAGTCCCGGAGCATCCGAGGCTCCTCCTACGAACCTGGGAGAAGCCTGGGAGAGGCGAGAAGCCTGTGTTAAGGGGCTGACGGCGCCTCGGCGAGCGCTCAGCTGCCGCGCCGGTGACGGTCGGCCAGCTTGGCGCAGGCGTGCACGGTCTCGACGTGCGGCAGCTCGAGTCCGAGCCGGCTCCCGATCTCGAGCACCGCCCCGGTGAGGCAGTCGAGCTCCAGGGGCTTGCCCGCCTCGAGGTCTTGCAGCATGGACGTCTTGTGGTCGCCGACCGCGAGCCCTGCTTCGAGCCGGCGCTCGATGGAGACCGGCAGCTCGATCCCGAGGGCGGCGCCGACGGCGGCCACTTCCTCCATCAGCGCGCGCAGCAGCCGTCGCATCGACGCCTCGTCGCCCAGCCTCCCGAGCGTCGAGCGGGTAACTGCGCTGACCGGGTTGAACGCGACGTTGCCGACCAGCTTCAGCCAGAGCTGATCGCGGATGCGCTCCTCGATCGAGCACTTGAGCCCACCGGCCACGAAGGCGTCCGCGATCGCCCGGCAGCGAGCCGAGCGCAGCCCCGTCGGCTCGCCGATCGCGAAGCGGGTGCCCTCGACGTGCCGGATCACGCCGGGCTCCACGACCTCGGTCGCCGGGTAGGGGACGCAGCCGACGATCTGCGACGGGGGGATCGAGCGGGCGAGAACGCCCTTCGGGTCGACCGCCTCGACGACCGAGCCGGCGAGCGGGCCGTCGAAGTCCTGGAAGAACCACCACGGGACGCCGTTCTGCGCCGGGAGGAGGATCGTCTCGCGAGAGAGCAGCGGCGCGATGCCCGGCAGGACCTCGGGGAGGGAGTACGCCTTGAGGCCGACGATGACGCAGTCGGCGCCGGCGATCGACGAGACGTCGCCGGAGACCTCCGGCTCGGCATCGAAGTCTCCGCGTGGAGACAGCACGCGAACGCCCCTCTCGCGCATCGCCTCGAGGTGGGCGCCGCGGGCGATCAGCACGACCTCCGAGCCGCCACGCGCGAGGGCGGCTCCGACGTAGGCGCCGATCGCCCCCGCGCCGAGGACGGCGAACCGCATCAGCTCTCGGAGACCGTGGCTGCGATACGCCGCCGCTGCAGCTTGCCGGTCGGCGTGCGCGGGATCTCGGGCAGCACGTGGATCGCGGCCGGGACCTTGACGGCCGTGAGCCGGCGGCGGCAGTGGTCGAGGAGCTCGGATGTCTCGGCCTCGCTCGCGAGCGAGACGGCCGCGGCGACGACCTCCCCGTACTTCGCGTCCGGAATCCCGAACACGGCGGCGTCGTCGACGGCGGGATGCGCCTTGAGAACGTCCTCGACCTCGACGGGCGAGATGTTCTCGCCGCCGCGGATGATGAGCTCCTTGATCCGCCCGACGAGCTTCAGGTATCCGTCGTCGAAGAGGCCGAGGTCACCGGTTCGGAACCATCCGTCGCGGAACGAGCTCGCGTTCGCCTCCGGGTTCTCGAGGTAGCCGGGCGTCACGCCCGGCCCGCTGACGGCGACCTCCCCAGGGCCCGCAGGGACGTCGTTCCACTCGGCGTCGAGGATTCGGATCTCGGCTCCGGTCGGCACCCCCACCGTGCCCGCCCGCCGCTCGCGCGGCGGCAACGGGTTCGCCGCCATCTCGTGGCTCGCCTCCGTCATGCCGTACGCCTCGAGCATCGGCACGCCGTAGACCGCCTCGGCGCGCGCCAGAAGCTCTTCGGGAAGCGCCGACGAGCAGGAGCGGGCGAAGCGCAGCCGGAGCGCGTCCGTCGCGCCGGAGAACCGCTCGAGCAGCATGTGATGAACCGTGGGGCCGGCCGAGAACCACGTGACCCCGTGGGCGGCGAGATGGTCGCCGAACCTCCGCGGGGCGAGACGGCGCGGGACGACGACCGTGCCGCCCGCGCTCAGCGCGGCGAGCGTCGACGCGACGAGGCCGTGGACGTGGAAGAGCGGCATGGCGACGTAGGAGACGTCCTCGCTCGTGAGGGCGTAGTGACCGACCATCGAGCGGGCCGAGGAGACCAGGTTGCGCTGCAGCAGCGGCACCTGCTTCGGCTTGCCGGTGGTACCGCTCGTGTGCAGCAGCAGCGCCACGTCGTCGCCGCCGCCGGGCTCGTAGGTGCCGGGGGCGGCGCCCCCGAGCAGGCGTGCACGGCCCCGCTCGGAGTCCACGTCGACCACGCCGACGAGCCCGGCGGCCGCTTCGCTGGCCGGAGCGATCATCCCCGCGGGGAGAAGGAGGAGGCGAGGGCCCAGGTCCTCGAGGTAGAAGGCGAACTCGTCCCGCGTGTAGGCGGGGTTGAGCGGCGCCGCAGCCGCCCCGGTCGTCGTGATCGCCAGCAGCAGCTCGATGATCTCGGGGCCGTTCGGAAACGCGAGGCAGACGCGGTCGCCCCGTGCGACTCCGGCGCCGGCGAGCATCTCGCCGAGCGAATCCACGCGCTCGCCGAGCTCGGCGAACGAGAGGACCACGCCATCGTCCGGGACGACCAGCGCCGGCCGCTCGGCTGCGCCGGCGTCGAGCACGGTCGAAAGCCGGGCTCCGTTCTCGCTCATCCGGCGTGCGTCCTCGGTGAGGAGGCCCTTCCGGACGATCGACGCCTCGCGTTCGCGTGCCATCCTTCCACGAGGGGAGTTTGCCATTCGGCGGCCGGCGGATCGTGGGACTTCCAATACACGATCGGCTGCTTCCGTAGCACACCCACCGTCGCCGCCGGCCTCGGCGGCGGAGGCGGCCCGCCCGGCGGTGGGGGCGGCTAGAGGCTTGATGTGGAATTGGAGTGCCCGTGGGGGCTTCCGCGACCAAGCAGCTCGCCCGGATCGTTCGCAGCCCATATCAGGAGCGATATGGGCAAGGACGAGCCGGGCGAGATGCGCCGCGTCGCGGGAGTCATCCGGGGGTGCTGGAATTCCACATCAAGCCTCTAGATGACGCTCGCATCGCGCGGAAGACTCCCCGTAGGGGTGACGACGAGGGCGCGCCCGATGCCGATGCACCCAGGGTGGTGCTGCAGTCTCCTGTTCCGGGGGGTCTGCGCGCCCGCGTGGGCGGCTTACGCTGGCGGTGGATCGCCGCCCTCACGTTTGCGGTAGCAGCGCTCGCGGTCGGGAACGTCGTCCTCTTGGCGATCGTCGGTGATCGAGCGTCGAGACGGACGGTGGGCGAGGTCGGCGCGCCGGCGTCCATGGCCGACAGGCTCGACGTCCGGGTCGACGTCCGAGCGCTCGACGTCTCCACCGGCGACATCACCGTGCGCGTCACCGTCACACCCCTCGGTGACGTGGCTGCCGACGATGCGCCGCTCGCGCCCGCGCACGACCTCGAGCTCGACACCCCCGGGGTCACCCAGCCGAGCATCCAGCTCGCGAAGGGGGAGCCCATCAGTGACACGGTCCTCGACGTGCGCCTCACCGGGGACGACATCACCGAGTACCCCTTCGACGGGCACGAGGCGTCGCTCTTCTTCAGGGCTACGCACAGCGACGGCTCCGGCGGGCAATCGATCCCGATCAGGTTGACCGTGGACGCCGGCAGCCACCTGTGGAAGTTCACGCTCGACCCGCAGGCCGGCTCGACATCCGACGCGCCCCGAGTGAACCTCGTCGTCGGACGCTCGGGCGGCACCCTGTTCTGGGCCTGGTTCATGATCATCGCTATGTGGGTGCTCTCGCTCGGCGTCTTCGCCCTCGCCATCCGCAGAGCGCGGCAGAAGGCCCCTTTCCACTACTGGATTCTCACGTGGATGGCCTCGATGCTCTTCGCGCTCACCTCGTTCCGGCTCGCGGCGCCGGGGGCGCCGCCCATCGGGTCGCTGATCGACTACGCCGCCTTCTTCTGGGCCGAGCTGTTCGTGGCGTGCGGCCTCGTCATCACGATGGCCGTCGCCCTCCGCGACTCCTCTTCTCCTCCGCCTCCTTCTTCTGCTTCTCCTCCACCCCCACCCGGGCGCGCGTAGCCCGGGGCGCTCGAGAGTCGCAGTGGTGAACGGGCGGTGACGGATCCGCCACCCGCGCCGCGCACGCCGCTCGCGGCGTCAGGATGGAGCGAGCGACGCTCGTGGCAACCGGAGGAGGGATGACGTTGATGGCAGACGAGAGCGGCTGGGGCCACGCCTCGGGAGGCGAGCCGGCTCCGGCCGGCGATGAGGCCGGGGACGACGGCGGTGCAGGCGAGCCGACCGAGCTCGGAATCGCCGAGGCGCTGCGACGCCTCGGTGCGGTCGTCGCCGAGAGCAGAGCGGGCTGAGCCCATGCAGGCGCTGGGCGACCTCGGCCCCCGGTTTCGAGGCCGGCATCGAGGTCGGCTCGCCGGAGGAGCTCGTGAGTGCTCCCGGCTCGTCGGCCATCACGTGAGGACCGTGCGCGCGTCCTGAGCCTTGGCGTAGTCGGCGATCTGGTCGAGCACGGTGCTCT
>CAZCIJ010000284.1:0-4481 GCA_964498265.1 uncultured Gaiellales bacterium
CCGGCGGGGACGTGCTCTCCCCCGAGGACGTCGCCCGGGCGCTGCGGCGGCTGCCCGAGGGCGGCGCGCTGATCAACGGCTACGGGCCCACCGAAGGTACGACCTTTACATGCTGTCACCGGATTCCCGCAGGGACGCGGGTCGAGGGCTCGGTGCCGATCGGCCGGCCGATCGCGAACACACGCGTCTACATCCTCGACGTCGCAGGCGAGCCGGTACCCGTCGGGGTGCCGGGTGAGCTCTGCATCGGCGGGGACGGGGTGGCGCGCGGCTACCTGGGCCAGCCGGAGCTCACCGCCGAGCGATTCGTCCTCGACCCCTTCGGTCGCGACGAGGGCCAGCGGCTGTACCGCAGCGGCGACCTCGTGCGCTGGCGTGGGGACGGCGTGCTCGAGTTCCTGGGGCGGCTCGATCGCCAGGTGAAGGTTCGGGGCTTCCGAGTCGAGCCGGGGGAGATCGAGCACGCGCTGCGCGCTCATCCGGCTGTCCGCGACGCCCTTGTCGTCGCGCACGAGCATGCCCTCGGCGACAAGCGCCTGGTCGCGTACGTCGTACCTGCCGGAGGCGGTGGTCTCGACGTGCGCGAGCTCCGCGACTTCCTTGCCGGCCAGCTGCCCTCCTACCTCATCCCGCATGAGTGGATGCCACTGGAGCACCTGCCCCTTACCCAGGCCGGCAAGGTCGACCGCGATGCATTGCCCGCCCCGACGCGCGAGCTCGCCCCAGCGCGTGCCCGCGCCGGCACTCCGCCGACGAGGCTCGAGCGCAAGCTCCTTGCCGTCTGGGAGGACGTGCTCGGCGTGCGACCGGTGGACACCGACGACGACTTTTTCGACCTCGGCGGCCACTCCCTCCTCGCCGTCGAGCTGTTCGCCGCGATCGAGCGCGACATCGGCGTTCGCCTGCCGCTCGCCACCCTCTTTGAGGCGCCGACGGTCTCCAGGCTGGCCGCGGTCATGCAACGGGAAGGCTGGGAGGCGCCCTGGGCATGCCTCGTGCCGCTGACCGCGGGCGGGACGCGGCCGCCCTTCTTCTGCGTCACCGACGGCGTCGGCAACGCGGTCGCATTCGGCGCCCTCGCACGGCGGCTGGGATCTGCGCAGCCGTTCTGCGCGCTGCAGCCGCAGGGACTCGACGGGAGGAGGCCGCTGCACAGAAGCGTGGAGCAGATGGCCCGCCGCTACCTGCGCGAGATCCGGCGCGTCCAGCCCACCGGCCCGTACCTGCTCGGAGGCCGCTGCCTGGGAGGGCTCGTCGCCTTCGAGATGGCGCGGCGCCTCGAGGAGGAGGGGCACGAGGTGGCGCTGCTCGCGGTGCTCGACTCGCTCGGGCCTCACTGGACGCCCCGCGCTCTCGCGAACGGCCTCGTCTACGACGAGGTGATGGCGCTCGGCCGCCAGCGCGCGGAGGCTGAAGGGCGAGCACTCGGGGACGTGTTCACCCCGGCGGGCACGGCCGCGCTCCTCGCCTGGCTGCGCGAGCCGGTGGGACGCGCGGGCCACGTCACCGTCAACCGGTACCTCTACGAGGCGTACCTCGCCCGTCCCGATGTGAGAGCCGCCTATCCTGACCTTCAGGGCACCGACGCCGAGCGGCTCGTCGACTGGGGATGGATCTCCGGCCGGCGCGAGATGGGCATGGCGCGCGAGCTCTTGCCGCCGCCCACACGCGCCGCGAGCGCGCTGCGCCTGTCACGCACGCCTCGTTTGGGCCCGGCGCTTCGCCGCGCGGCGGAGCATACGGGCATGTGGCTCGACGTCGCGGCGCGCGGGTCGCTCCCGCGCGCGGGCGAGCGCCGCCAGCGGCGCCTCGAGGCGATCGCAGGGCACGCCGCGTCGGCGTACCGAGCGGGACGCTACGGCGGCCGGGTGACGCTGATCCGGAGCGAGGAGTTCCTGGGCGACGTCGAGATCGCGCGCTGGTACGAGGTCGCGGCCGGTGGCGTCGACGACCACGTCGTTCCCGTCAAGCACCGGTCGATGCTGCGCGAGCCCGAGGTCGCCCTGCTGGCCGACGCGCTCGAGCGCTGTATCGACGCCTCGTTCTCCTCGGCTGGAACCGGCGAGCAGCTTGCCCGTGTGGAGCCCTCCTCCGTCGCGCCCGTCGCTCGCTGACGGCGAGGTTCACGTGTGGTGGGCAGTCCTGGGCGCGGGCGGGCCCGACGCGTCGGCCCTCTCGCCCGACGAGCGGCTGCGGGCGCAGCGCTTCCGCTTCACCGAGGATCGCAGGCGCTGGACGGCCGCGCGCGTGCTGCTGCGCTCGGTCCTGGCCCGGTACGTTCACGTTGCGCCCGAGCGCCTGTCCTTCGAGACCGGCCCCCATGGCAAGCCGGCTATCGTCGATGCGGGCACCCTCCGCTTCAACGTCTCGCACTCGGCTCAGGGCGCGCTCGTGGCCGTCGCCTGCGGGCGCGAGGTCGGCGTCGACCTCGAGCGGGTCCGGGACGACATCGACGTCGTCGCGATCGCGCAACTCGTGCTCGGCAGGGAGGCGGCGGCCAACCTCGAGCGGCTCGCGGAGAGCGCGAGGCGCACAGCCTTCTACGAGGGGTGGGTCCGCCACGAGGCAGGAGTCAAGTGCCTCGGCGTCGGCCTCGGCGGCGGGCCAGCTTCGCCGCACGAGCTCGCGCTCGTCGATCTCGACCTGGGATGCGGCTACGCCGGCGCGCTAGCCGCGCAGAAGCCGCTCACCCGGCTGCGGCTCTGGCGACCGCCCTAGCCTCGGCGTCCGCGCGGGGCGCGCTCGAGGCTCTCCGCGTACGCCACGGCTTCCTCCCGGGAACGCTCGAGGCTCTTAGCGTATGCCTCGGCTCTCTCCCGCGACCGCTCGAGATCGGCGATGTAGCGCTTGCTCTCATCGAGCTCGTGGCGCAGCGCCTCCACCTCGTGAACCCACCGCCACGGCTCGAACTCGTCGTGGACGTTCGCGGGCGCGGAGAGCACCGAGAGCGCCTCGGCGTCGTCGGCGGACGCGTAGAAGCGGTTGAGGCCGTCGAAGAGGGCGCAGCGGTAGCCCGCGGAGAGCAGGAGGTGCTCCCACGCCTCGTGCGACGGCGCTGCCGAGTTGGGCTCGGTGGCCTCGACGACCACGACGCGCGGCCGGAAGCGCTCCCAGTCGCCGCCGGCGATGACCGCGACTTCGTGGCCTTCGACGTCGATCTTCAGGAAATCGATCGCACCGGCCGTGTGGTCACGGCAGACCTGCGACAGGGTCGTTCCCTCGACGATGACAGGATGGAAGTCCTGTCCCGCGTACCGAGAGGCGATCTTCTCCGAGAGCGTGGAGGCTCCGCGGTTCTGCTCGGGCCCCTCGTAGAGGACGACCCGACCCGGCTCGCCGGACAGCGCGAGCGCGAGGTTGACGTCGGCGGGCCGCTCACGGCACAGAAGGGCGTGCTCGCGGGCGAGCGGCTCGATGTTCACCCCACGCCAGCCTCTGTCGTAGAAGTGCTTCGTCACCGAGCCGTCGACGGGATCGCCTGCGCCGACGTCGACGTAGCAGCCGGTCGTTCGCTCCCTGAAGAGGCGGGCGAGCACGACGTCCTCGGCGTTCTGGGCGTACGAGATCATCGGCGCGGTCACGGAGCGGCGCGAAGGACTGCCCGCCATGGCCCCGACGCGTGTCCCCGCACCGGGAGGTTGTAGGTCGTCACGACGTCGACGGACGCGAAGCCGGCGTCGAGCACCATCTGGACGAGTGTGCTCAGGGCAGGCGACCACCAGGTCGCGGACCGGGAGGCTCCGACGTAGCGGCTGAGACACGGGCCCGCGCCGAGCGCGTCGAGCTCGGGGTCGAAGCAGTCGGCGAGGAGCGCGTGCCCGCGCACGACCGAGCGGATCCGCTCCAGGGCGAGGATCGGGTCGCGAAGGTGGAGAAGGAGGTCGCCGGCGTGGACGAGGTCGAAGGTGCCGCGCTCGTCCGGGTCGAGGTCGTACACGCTCATGGCGACGAACCGCACGCTGGAGCGAAGCGCGCGGTGGGCGAGCGCGAAGCGCCCGCTCAGCGGGTACTCGCGCTCGGCCTCGGACATGACCCGCTTGACGGCCGCGGGCAGATCCAGGTCCGAGGCGGTCTCGATGTCGACCGCCGTGACGGCTCCGCCGCGCCGCTCGAACTCGAACGCCCAGAACCCGTCGGAGCAACCGACGTCGAGGACGTGCTGCCCGCGGAGGTCGTCCGGAATCCCGTACGAGGGGACGAGGGGGCGGTGGTCGTACACGCCGGGGGTCGTCACACCTCCCGGGAGCTCGATCGTGTGGTACCAGTTGAGCGAGTCGATCGCTTCGGCGTCCGCCTCCAGGCCGACCGCAGAGCGGGCGCGGGCGCGTCGGCGGGCGGATTCTCGCGCGGAGATCGCCTCGCGGAGGAAGGCGAGCGCGTCTTCGGGTTCCCGCTTCGTCGCGGCGACGCCAGGCGCCTTCTGGACCACGAGCGGTGGCGCCGGCTGTTCCACGTCGTTTGGAGTGTAGTCTCTGCGCTCG
>CAZCIJ010000285.1:0-391 GCA_964498265.1 uncultured Gaiellales bacterium
CGGCTGCGGCTGCGGGATCGGCGTCCGAGAGCGCGGCCGACTCGAACCGCGCCGTGTGGGCGAAGGGAAACGCGTCGCTGATCCACCCCGCCGCGGGAACGACCCCTTCGGGGACGACTCCCAGCAGCACGATCGGCAGGACGGCGAGGAAGGCGACGAGCGTTGCCGTGCGGCCTTCCCGTGCCAGCGCCCCCACGACGATCCCGAGCGCTCCGAAGGCGGCGGCTCCGAGCAGGAGCCCGCAGGCGACGAGGGGAAGGCGCGTCCAAGGCTGGGACACGTCCGAGCCGCCGACCTCCGCGGTAAGCCCGAGCGCCACGGCAAGGAGCAAGCCTACGACCGCGCCGACGAGGGCGGCGAACGCCGTCTTCTCGAGCACGAGCTCGCCGTC
>CAZCIJ010000285.1:401-4473 GCA_964498265.1 uncultured Gaiellales bacterium
GAGGCCGCGCACGAGGCGGCCGATGACGTTCTCGTCCCGCTCGGCGGACGTCGCCGCAGCCGCGAGGACGAGCCCGATGAATCCCACGGAGAGCGCCAGCGCGTAGGCCTGCACCTGGGTGGACAGCAGGAGCGAGCTGCCGCCCTCCCGCTCCGCCGTGAGCTCGATCGGGTTGGCGGTCGCGCGCAGGTAGTCGTCGACGCTGTCGATGGCGACAGTCGCCTGGCTGAGGAACTGCGCCAGCTCCTCGGCCTCCGCGGCGACCGCGGCGTCCGGTGACGCCGACAGCTCGTCCAGGCGCCGCCGCGCCTCCTCCAGCCCGATGAGCGTGAAGTCGTTCCCGAGGACGCTGCCGCTTCCGCCTTCGAGCAGAAGATCGACGAGCTCGAGGTTGGAGGCGATGTACGCTCGCTGCAGGTCGAGGTTGAGCGAGTAGACGAGCGCCTGAACCTTCTCGATGGTGCGCGTCGCGAGCCCGCCCTCGGTCGTGCGCAGGACCACCCTGGGACTCTGGGCCGTGCTCCGCACCTGGCGCGCGAAGCCCTCGGGGACGACGAGGATGCCCAGCACCTTGCCGGCGTCGAGCCGCCGCTCGGCCTCCTCGAGCGGGAGCGGGACGAGCTCCACGTCCTCAGCGGCGTCGTCGAGGAGCTTCTTCACGTCGAAGCTCTGCTCGCCCACGACGAGCTGGGCTGGCAACCCGTCCTCGTCGACGAGCGCGATGCTGGGCCGTTCGCCCGCGTAGCGGACCACGAGGCCGACGATGATGGCGACGACCAGCGGATAGAGGAGAAGCGCGCCGACGAACGCTGGCGAGCGGACGAGGACGCGAAGGTCCTTGCCCAGGAGGAGGAGCGCAGACCGGATCATGGCGGCTCTGCGCCCGACGCGGACGCAACGGGGTCCGCAACGGCGTTCCCTTCGCTCAGGCCTCTCACTCGAACACGTGCGCCTCGGGAGTGCGGGCATAGAGCTCCCGCGGGCCGTCGAAGAGAAGCTCGCCGTCCCGCAGCACGACGACACGGTCGGCGAAGCGCTCGAGCTCCTCGAGGTTCTGGGTGACGAAGACGGCGGCGCCACCGCGCTCCCGGGTCCCGGTGGCAACCTCCCACAGGCGCCGGCGCTGGTTGGGATCGAGCGCCGCCGTCGGCTCGTCGAGGAGGAGCACGTCCGGCTCGCCGAGCAGCGCGACGGCGAGGCTCAGCCGCTGCTGGTTTCCCAGCGACAGCTGCGCCGAAGGGCGCTCGTCGTCGGGAAGCCCCACCGCCTCGAGCATGGCCGTCGCCCGGCTCCTCGCCTCACGGACTCCCTCGAGCCGTGCGAACAGCTCGAGGTTCTCGCGCGCCGACAGCCGAGCGTACTGAGCCGGTCGCTGCGGCACCCAGCCGAGCCTCGGCGGCGGGTCTCCCGCGACGACGCTGCCGGAGCTCGGAGTGAGGGCGCCGGCGAGGATCGAGACCAGCGTCGACTTCCCGGCGCCGTTCGGCCCGATGACGGCGATGAGCTCGCCCGAGAGCACGTCCAGGTCGAGCGGCGCAAGGCCCGTGCGCCGCCCGAAGCGGCGTGAGACGCCGCGAGCCGAGAGAAGCGTCCGTCGCGACTCCCGTGCTGCCTCGACCACCGATGCGGCATGGTACCTTGGCCCGCATGGCCCGGCCCCAGGTGACTGGCCTTACCGGGAAGGCGGTGGCCCGGGAGCAGCGCGAGCGAGCTCGGATACGCTCGCGCCGCGCGCGGCGGCTCGGTCTGCTCGGGCTCGCCGTCGCGATCGTCGTCCCCATCCTCGTCCTCGTCTTCGACGAGGCCGAGACGACGACTCCGGTGCCGCTTCCGCCCGCCGAGCGCCTCCTTCCCGGAGGACCGCCTGCGCTCCAGGTCGTCGCCCTCCAAGGCGACCTTCGAATCTACCTGCCCATCGCGCAGGACAAGGTCACCGCGATCGCCTACCACGCCGTCGGCGACGGCCCGCTTGCGCTCGAGCCCGTCGGCACCCAGGGGAATGCGGGCGTCTTCACCCGGCTGCTTCGCCGGCTCTTCGGACAGGAGAAGGGGACCATCCGCTACTACCTCATCGGGGGCGGCCCGGGTCCCGACACGGCCGGGCTCGACGTCGGGGCGCCCGTGGCCACGGACGTCTACGCGCCCGTCGACGGCACGGTCGTCGGCGTGGACGGGCGGCTCATCGCCGGCGAGGTCCACGGGGTCCGTATCGACATCCAGCCGTCCGGCAGCCCGGGCCTCGTCGTGTCGCTCCATAACCTCGACGGGGACGACGCCCTCGGAGTCGGCTCGGTCGTCTCCGCGGCCCGCACGCGGCTCGGCTCGCTCATCGACCTCTCCGAGGTCGAGACGGCAGCGCTCGCGGCGTTCACGACGGACTCCGGCCAGCACGTTCACCTCGAGGTCCGCCCCGCCGCGAACCTGGCCCTGCCCTGATGACCTTCCCGGCCCGCGCGTCCCGCCGAAGGTAGCCCTGAGAATCCTCTTCGTCGCCGACGTCTTCGGCGCACCCGGAAGGCGTGCGGTCGAGGAGCGCCTGCCCGAGCTTCGCCACGAGCTCGAGGTGGACTTCAGCGTCGTGAACGCCGAGAACGCCGCCGACGGCGTCGGTCTGACGGCGAAGCTCGCCCACCGCCTCCTCGAGAGGGGAGCGGACGTGATCACGACCGGGAACCACGTCTGGCGCCATCGCGACCTCCTCCCGGTACTCGAATCGTCCGATCGCGTGCTGCGCCCGGCGAACCTCGGCGGCGTCGGCGCTCCGGGACGTGGATCGACCGTTCGTCCAGCCGCCGACGGCACCCTCGTCGCGGTCGTCAACCTCGAGGGCGCGCTCTTCATGGCGACGGAGGTGCACCCCTTCCTCGTCGCCGAGGAGCTCGTAGCGGAGACCCGCAGCCGGACGCCCATCGTCGTCGTCGACTTCCACGCCGAGGCGACGAGCGAGAAGATCGCTCTCGCGCAGCTGCTCGACGGCCACGCCACCGCCGTGATCGGGACGCACACGCACGTCCAGACCCGCGACGCTCGGATCCTGGCCGGCGGCACGGCCGCGATCACCGACGCCGGCATGACCGGACCGCACGACTCCGTGATCGGCGTGCGCTCGAAGCTCGCGATCGAGCGGATGCGCGGAGGCCTGCCGGTGCGCTTCCATCCCGCCGAGCGTGACGTCCGCATCGAGGGCGTCCTCATCGACTGCGAGACCGACGGACGCGCCACCTGCTGCGAACCCGTTCGGATTCCCGTGGAATAGCAGCCGCGAGCAGCACGGCCAGCGCGACGAGCACCAGGTCGCGCGCCGAGAGCAGCCACACCGGGAGCGCATCGAGCGCGACGAGGTCCCAGTACCGAGACGGAAACCACAGCTGCGTGAGGACGAGGGCGGCCAGCAGAAGGCCCGATGCGGCGAGCCCGCGTCGCCCGGCGACGAGAGGCACGAGCGGGCAGAGCCAGATGAGGAACTGCGGCGAGAGCACCTTTCCGAACGCGACGAAGGCGGCCACGGCGGCGGCGCACGCGGTCACGAGCTGGTCCGTGCTCGCCCGACACCGCGCGAACAGCAGCCAGACGCCGACGACCGCCAGCGCCTGCATCGCCGTCTCGGCGGTCGCGAGCCCGTCTGGCAGAGCGCCGGCGAGATTCTGCGAGCCGAAGCTCGAGACCACGGTCGGCCCGTAGGGGCCGGCCTCTCCCGCGACGAGCAGGGCGGCGGCGCCAAGGCTCTCGATCTGCAGCGGCCGCCCGGTCTGGCGCTCGAGGCTGTCGGCAAGCCCGTCTGCGCCGAGGACGGCGAAGGGCACCACCACCGCCGCGAGCGCGAGCAGGAAGAGGGCCAGGCCGATCGCGGCCTCGCTGAGACCGCGGCGCCTGCCCAGCCAGACGAGCACGACGGGCAGGAGCACGAGCGGATAGACCTTCGCGGCTACGGCGAGGCCGAGCACGCCGGCGCCGAGGCGCGGGCGCCCCGTCACGAGCGCCGCGAGCGCGTCCGCCGTCAGCGCCGCCGGCCAGAGGTCGTAGCGCGTCAGCACCACCGATCCGAGCGCGAGCGGTGCGAGGCCGACGAATG
>CAZCIJ010000286.1:0-4446 GCA_964498265.1 uncultured Gaiellales bacterium
CGCCGCGCCTCGGCAAGCAACCGCTCGTCGACGGTGGTGCTGACTCTCACGCGGCCCATGCCACATGTATACCACAGATGTGCCACAAGTGACCCTGGAGGGCCTCACCGCTCCTCACCGGCACAGCGAAGCCGAGCCGGGCGCCAGCCCTTCAGTCCTGGCAGATGTCCGCCACCTGAGCGCGGGCGAGCCGGAGCAGGTCGGCGGTGGCCAGCCGAACCGATTCCTCGTGCGAGCCCGCCTCGAGGACGACGGACTCGCGCTTCGCGACGCGCTCGTCGATCACGACCGGCTCCTCTCGCGGGCCTCCGAGGGGAGGGACCGCTCCCAGGTCGAAGCCGGGGTAGTCGCGCGCCAGCTCGTCCTCGGTCGCGAGATGGAGCTTCTTCGACGGCACCCCGAGCAGCGCGCGCAGCTTGCGCATGTCCAGGCGCTCCGAGGCCGGAAGCACGGTACGGACGTGACCCTCCGGCGTCGTGGCGACGAGCGTTTTCGCCACCTCGGCGGGCGCGAGGCCAAGCGCCCGCGCCTCCTCGCCGGCCGTCTCCGTGTGCGCGTGCGGCAGGAGCTCGTACGCGACGCCCGCGTCCTCGAGCAGCCGTGTGAGCATGGATTCCATGGGCTGACCCCTTTTCGTCGCCATGATTACTCCCTCAACCTCGTTCTCCCTTCGGTCGAGCGGCCCATCGTGAGCGGACCGCCGGAAGGCTACGCCGTCCGGCAACCCCACCCACGACCCCGTGGTCCTTCCTCCGATTATCGCGCCGGCCCCAGGGCCGCCGCGGCACCTTGCTGCTGCAGCCAAAGGGCCGGGGAAGGACTCCTCAGCAGGCCGGCAAGGCCCTCTTTACTGCTTGTGCAGGTTCTGACATACTCGCGCGGTGCTGGTAGCGAGCAGTCTCGGCGGCTTGCGCGGCCTCGGCCCTGTTGAGGTGGAGGTGGACGAGCCTGTCTTCCATTCCGATTGGGAGGGCCGGATCTTTGGGATCGCGAACGCGATGATCGGCAAGGGCCTGTTCTCGGTCGACGAGTTTCGGTTTGCGCAGGAGAGGATGGATCCGGTGGCCTACGTCAGCGCGCGCTACTACGACCGTTGGTTATGGGGTACCGAGCGGATCCTCGTCGAGCGCGGGGTGGTGACCGAGGAGGAGGTCGATGCGCGTATGCGCGAGCTCGCCCTCGATCCTGAGACTCCGTTGCCGCGGCGGGAGCAGCCGGAGTTCGCCGAGGGGCTGGTCGGCGCGTTCTCTGAGGGTGTGTCGCCTCGGCGTGAGATCGACTCGCCTCGGCGGTTCGCCGTGGGTGATCGTGTGCGCGCGCGGGGGGCCGGCGGGGAGGGGCATACGCGGCTGCCGGTGTACGCGCGCGGGCGCGTCGGGACCGTTGAGCGCTGTCACGACGCGTTCGTGTTCCCGGACACGAACGCCGCTCGCGCCGGGGAGAACCCGCAGTGGTGCTACTGCGTGAGCTTCGAGCCCGACGAGCTGTGGGGCGATGCAGCCGAATCTCATGCGCCCGTGCTGGTCGAGCTGTGGGAGAGCTACCTCGAGCCCGCGTAGGGAGGGAGCAGCGATGGGACACGACCGCGGTGACGCGGGGTTCGAGGCTCTGCGTGTGAGGGCGCTCGAGTCGCTGCTTGTCGAGAAGGGATTGCTTGGGAGCGACGCGGTCGACCGCTTGGTCGCCGCGTATGAGGAGGACATTGGCCCGCTCAATGGCGCCCGGGTCGTCGCCCGCGCGTGGGTCGATTCCGCGTTTAGAGAGCGTCTGCTCGCGGATGCGACCCCGGCGATCCGGGAGCTTGGGATCGGAGGGATGCAGGGCGAGCACATGGTGGCGCTCGAGAACACAGCGAGCGTGCACAACGTCGTTGTGTGCACGTTGTGTTCGTGTTACCCCTGGCCGGTGTTGGGGCTTCCTCCGAGCTGGTACAAGTCGCCGGCGTACCGTGCGCGCATCGTCGTCGAGCCGCGGAAGGTGCTGGCCGAGATGGGCCTTGAGCTGGACGAGTCGGTCGAGGTGCGTGTGTGGGACTCGAGCGCTGAGACCCGCTACATGGTTGTGCCCGAACGCCCAGAGGGCACTGACGCCCTGGCCGAGCACGAGCTCGCCGCGCTGGTTACGCGCGATTCGATGATCGGTGTCGCGAAGGCAAAGGCCCCGGCCCCGGTCTGATGAAGCGCGAGGTGGCCTACATGGAGGGCGCCACCGCGCTGCCGCGCAAGAATGGAGAGCTCGTCTTCGAGGAGCCGTGGGAGAGCCGCGCGTTCGGCCTGGCGGTTACAGCGTCCGAGGCCGGAGCCTACGGGTGGGAGGAGTTCCGGCAGGGGTTGATCGCGGAGATCGCCGCCTGGGAAGGCGAGCATGGGCGCGACCACCGTGAGGGCGAGGGGTGGCGCTACTACGCGCGCTGGCTCGCCACCCTCGAGCAGCTGCTTGTCGAGAAAGGCCTCGTCTCTTCGGATGAGCTCGCTGCGCGAATCGCCGAGCTTGCCCGCGAGGACGACCATGATCATCTCGCCCACGAGAAGGAGGACTGAGGTGGCAGCCTTCGCGAGCGCGCTCCAGCTGGGTACGGTCGCCGTGCGCGCGAACGAGCGCCTCGTCGGTGGGATCGCGCTGGCCGTGGGCGCGATCCTCTACTACCTCGTGATGCTCGACCAGGGCCAGGTCGCCGATCTGCTGCTCGCGAGCGGCCTGGCGAGCGCGAACCATCTGCACGAGCTCTTCCACGATGGCCGACACCTCGGCGGCGTTCCCTGCCACTGACCGCACCGGCGTCTGGCCCGGTCTTGGCTGGCTGCGCGTCGCGATCCTCGCTGGGCTCTTCGGGGGTCTTGCCGCCGCTGCGTGGAACGGCGTGATCGGGGAGCCGGTGCTCGGCCAGACGATCCGCCTCGAAGAGGCCGGCGCAGAGCATGTAACCGCGATCGCGGCGCCCTTCACACGGAGCGAGCAGCAGGGCGGCATGATCCTGGGCGAGCTTGCGCTCGGAGCCGGTCTCGGGCTCCTGCTCTGCGGGGCGGCCTTGATCGCCGGGCCCTCGTTTCTCGGGCCGGCTCGGCGCGCCTGGGTCATTCTCGTGGCCGCGGGGACGTGGGCGTTCCTGGCGCTGCCGACTCTCAAGTACCCGGCGCTGCCGCCCGGGGTCGAGTCGTCCCTTTCGATCGGCACGCGCCAGCTCTCCTACCTGGCGCTCGTGGGCGCAGGCGTGCTTGGTGCTGCGCTCGCCCGAATCGCCTGGCTGCGCTTCCAGGGCCGGCTGCGCTCGCCCATCGCGGTCGCCGCGTTCGCGCTCCCGGCTCTGCTTGCCGTGACCTTGCTCCCGGGCGAGCAGGCGACCACGCCGATCGACGAGGGTCTCCTCACGCGGTTCCGGGCTGCGGCGGTCGGCGGCCAGACGGTGTTCTGGACACTCACCGCGCTCACCGGCCTTTGGCTGCTCGACCACCGCGTCGGCGAGACCCTCCGTAAAGCCCCCCGCGCCATAGGCGGTTCCCGCAGGAACCGGACAGGTCGCCTGCGCTGACCTGGCCCTGGGCCTGATCGTGGTCGCGACTTGAAAGCCCCGCCCGGCGTGCGAGCGTGCCTCAGTCCGGGGAGGGGTCAGACCCCCTTAACGCCGGCTTCGGGCGGCTGAGCTCTGGAGCCTCGGCCGCGACCCCGAAGGGCTTCCTCAGTCCTGGCAGATGTCGGCCACCTGCGCCCGGGCGAGGCGGCGCAGATCGGCGGTGGCGATACGGACCGATTCCTCGTGAGAGCCCGCCTCGAGGACGACCGACTCGCGCCCCATGATCCGCTCGTCGATCACCACCGGCTCTCCGGGAGGACCGCCCAGCGGCGGTACCGCTCCCAGATCGAAGCCCGGATAGTCGCGGGCGAGCTCGTCCTCGCTGGCCAGATGGACCTTCTTCGACGGCACCCCGAGCAGCGCGCGCAGCTTGCGCAGGTCCAGGCGCTCCGAGGCCGGAAGCACGGTACGGACGTGACCCTCCGGCGTCGTGGCGACGAGCGTTTTCGCCACCTCGGCGGGCGCGAGGCCAAGCGCCCGCGCCTCCTCGCCGGCCGTCTCCGTGTGCGCGTGCGGCAGGAGCTCGTACGCGACGCCCGCGTCCTCGAGCAGCCGTGTGAGCATGGATTCCATGGGCTGACCCCCTTTTCGTCGCAATGATTGCAAGCGCGCGAGCGGCGCGCTGCTCGTCCGCGCGAGCGGCGGTGGGCGGGATTCCGTGTATGCGTCCGCGGAACCGGCGAGAGGATGGCCTGCAGCTTGAGGGGCGTTGAGCTTGGGCGCCGTGTGGGTTGGGCGCAGCGGCGGGTGGTCGGGTCGGGCAGGCGCCGCAGCGGGGGCAGCCTGAGCCGCTGCGGCGGCATTCGTCCAGTGCATGCCGCCGGGTCCAAGGCCGGTCGGGGCCGTAAGGCACCCGGGTACAATCGGCCCTTCGT
>CAZCIJ010000287.1:0-2130 GCA_964498265.1 uncultured Gaiellales bacterium
GCGCGCTCGACCTGCTCGAGCTCGTCGTCGGTGATCGGTGTCTGGG
Organism: uncultured Gaiellales bacterium; assembly: GCA_964498265.1. GTDB lineage: Bacteria > Actinomycetota > Thermoleophilia > Gaiellales > Gaiellaceae > CAZCIJ01. Next base: position 47 of record CAZCIJ010000287.1, read on the forward strand.
AAACGCTCGGGCTCATCTCGTCCTCCTCTGTCCGCTCGGCGGCCGGCTCGACGATCTTCGGCCTCACGCAGATCCTCCTTCCCGTTGGGGCTTCTCAGGCCGCTCTTGCTTGAGCGTCGTGCGGTCAAGCCAGTCCTCGAAACGGGTCGGAGCGATCCGTGCGTCCTCGCCAGGGATGAGGGATCGGTCGTCGAGCTCGGCGCCGAAGTAGCGCGCGCGGCCATCGGCCACTACCCGGCGTGCGTCGCCGTTCGCGTCCAGCACGCGGCGGGTGAGCCTATCGAGACGGAACCGTTCCGGCCCCGCCAGCTCGACGGTGCCGTTCACGGGCGCGCCCACCGCCGCGACCGCCACCGCCGCCGCGACGTCGTCGGCCGCCTCGGGCTGAATCAGCACGGGCGGGACGCGCACCGTCTCGCCGTCGGTGTTCGAATCGGCGATGCGGCCGAGGAACTCGAAGAACTGCGTCGCGCGGACGATGGTGTAGGGGACCGTCGCCGCCTTGATCGCTTCCTCCTGGGCGACCTTCGCTCGCATGTACCCGCTGTCCGCGAGCCGGTCGGCCCCCACGACCGACAGGGCCACGTGGTGGCTGACACCGAGGGTCGCTTCTGCCGCGAGGATGTTGCGGGTGGAGGTCTGGAAGAACTCCAACACCGCTTCGTCGCTCCAATCCGGCGCGTTCGACACGTCGACCACGACCTCGGCTTTCTCGAGCGCTTCGGCCAGTCCCTCGCCGGTCAGCGTGTCGACGCCCGAGTCGGGCGACGCCGCAAGCGCGTCGTGGCCGGCCTGGCGCAGCTTCTCCACGAGCTTGGAGCCGATGAGGCCGGTTCCGCCAATCACGACGATCTTCATCGTGCTGCCTCCTTCGCGATCACGTCGTCGCCTCGACCGCCGACAGGATGACCCGGACGACCACGCCTGGACGTGTGATCAGGCTCAGGTGGCCACTCTTGACCCTTGAGATGTGGGCGCCGGCGCGCTCGTACATCGACTGCTGGAGATCGGGCGGGATCACGTTGTCGAGCGTCCCGAGGAGGGCCCACGACTGGATCGTCTTCCACGCTGGTGCGCCGGACGGATCGGAGAATTGCGCGGCCGAAGCCGGCCGCTGCGTTGCGGCGAGGATGGCTGCCGTCTGCGGGTCGACACCGTTCGCGAAGCACTCCCTGAACCCCGTGTACGGCGGATCGGCTTCCCAGCGCAGGTACAGATCCACCCCACCGTCGATCGGCACCTGGTTGAAGGCGCCGTCGGCGGTGACGCAGGAAGCGGTGCCACCCACCAGGTCGAGGGCCGTCTCGTTCTCGTCGGGGGCGAACGAATCGATGTACACGAGCGCCTCCACGTTGGGGTTGCTCGTGGCCGCGTTTGTGATCACGAAGCCGCCGTAGGAGTGCGCCACGAGCACGATCGGACCGGGGATCAATCGAAGGAAACTGGCCAGGTACGGAGCGTCCTGGCTCGGCCCGCGCAACGTGTTGGGCGGGGCCACCACCGCGAATCCGCGATCCTGCAGGCGCCGGATCACACTGTCCCACGATGACGCGTCCGCCCAGTCGCCGTGCACGAGCACGATGGTCGGTCGCGGATCCGGGCTCGCCTGCCGCGTGGCCGCCGCCTGCCCGCCGCCGCCGATCCAGACGAGAGCGACGAGGGCGAGGGCGGAGCTCATCGCAATCACACGCCGAGGGAGGCGCGTCGACTTCGCGCTCATCATGAGACCTCACCTCCGGGTGTCGTCACGGCAAGGATTGCCCGATCGAGGGCGCGGTCGAATCCGCCGACACGCCAGCCTGGATGGCCAGTCGCATGACAGCCCAACCGGGGCGGAGCCGTTTGGCACAGCCAGGGCGGGTGTATCGTTCTCGCGTCGAGAGACGGACGGCGTGCGATGGCATCCGTTCGTCTCGCGCTGATCCGCGAGGCCTAAGGTCGGCTCACCTCGACCGTGATGGAGCACGTGCAGGTGCTCGCGGAGGCGGAGAATGGTGGCGCCCCATGTCCACGCAGAGCACCCTGCGAGGGCGCGAAGCAGAGTGCGCAGCGCTCGACGTCCTCCTCGACGCAGCGCGCAGAGG
>CAZCIJ010000287.1:2140-4445 GCA_964498265.1 uncultured Gaiellales bacterium
GAGAGCCGAGCCCTCGTGCTCCGCGGCGAGCCAGGTGTGGGCAAGACGGCGCTGCTCGACCACACGATCGCCTCGGCTTCGGGCTTTCACGTTCTGAGAGCTGCCGGAGTCGAGTCCGAGATGGAGCTGGCGTTCGCCTCCCTCCAGCAGGCGTGTGCCCCGATGCTCGATCGGCTCGAACGCCTTCCGGGCCCACAGCAGGATACGCTGCGCGTCGCGTTCGGGCTGAGTGCGGGGGCACCTCCGGATCGCTTTCTGGTTGGGCTTGCGGCGCTCAGTCTGTTCGCTGAGGTGGCCGAGGAGCGGCCACTGCTATGTGCGGTCGACGACGCCCAGTGGTTGGATGGAGCATCAGCTCGGGCGCTCGCGTTCGTTGCGCATCGGCTGCTTGCGGAGCCGGTTGCGATCGTGTTCGTGACGCGCGAGCCCATCGAAGTACTGAACGGGCTGCCTGAGCTGAGCATCGACGGGATCCGAGACAAGGATGCACGCTACTTGCTGGCATCCAGCGTCCCAGGACCTCTGGACGAGCGGGTCCGTGAGAGGATCATCGCCGAGGCACGGGGGAATCCTCTCGCGCTGCTGGAACTGACCCGCGGCTTGGCGCCGTCTGACCTTGCGGGAGGGTTCGCACTCCCCGACGCACGGCCGCTAGCGGACCGCATCGAGCAGACCTTCCTCAGGCGGGTTGGATCGCTCCCCTCTACTTCGCAACGGCTGTTGCTTGTTGCGGCGGCGGAGCCGGTCGGCGACGTTGCTGTTCTCTGGCGCGCGGCCGAGCGACTCGGTATCCGACCCGACGCTGTCGCGCCAGCGGAAGCCGCCAAGCTACTAAAGCTCGGCGCGCGCGTGCGATTCCGGCATCCGCTAGTACGCTCAGCGGTCTACCGGGCGGCGACGCCAGACGATCGGCGCGAGGCGCATCATGCGCTGGCCGAAGCGACCGATCCGGCGATGGATCCCGATCGGCGAGCATGGCATCGTGCCCACTCGGCGGCCGGCCTCGACGAAGGGGCCGCAAGTGAGTTGGTGCGCTCGGCAGACCGGGCGCGGCGACGCGGCGGACTTGCGGCCGTGGCCGCCTTCCTCGAGCGGGCGGCCGAGCTGACTCCACATCCCGCTCGCCGGGGAGCGCGAGCGCTCGCCGCGGCCCAGGCCAAACTTGACGCGGGTGCGCCGGAACAAGCGCGGGCGCTGCTGGCGACGGCCGAACTCACCCCGCTCGACGAGCTCCAGCGCGCGCGCCTCGAGAGACTCCGGGGCCAGATCGCGTTCGCGCGAAACCGCGGCAGCGACGCCCCGCCCCTACTGTTGGATGCCGCTAGGCGGTTCGAACCGCTCGACGCAGCGTCAGCCCGTGAGACATACGTGGAAGCGTTCGCAGCAGCCATCTTCGCCGGCCGTGAGAGCCGGGCTGGAGGAGTTCTGGAAGCGGCTGAAGCCGCTCGCGCTGCGCCCTCTGGGCCACGGCGGCCGCGGCAAGTCGACCTCCTCCTGGACGGTCTGGCCAAACGCTTCACCGAGCCATGGGGGGAAGCCTTGCCGGCGCTCAGGCAAGCGCTGCACGCACTCGCCGAAGGAGACAGCCGCGACGGCGACGAGGTGCGTTGGCTTCGGACTTCTTTGGGCATACCGGGGCAAGCCCTCGCGACCGAATTGTGGGATGACGAGACGTGGCATGAACTGGCCAGTCGCGCACTGAGCCTCGCGCGCAAAGCAGGCGCCCTTGCCCTCCTTCCCATCGCGCTGACATACCGCGCCGGCGTTCATCTGCATGCCGGAGAGTTGGCCGAAGCGTCGGCTCTGATCGAGGAGGCTGTCGCGATCAGCGAGGCAACCGGGAACCCGCCGCTCGAGTATGCGTCGCTGATGCTCCTCGCTTGGCGCGGTCAGGAGGTTGCTGCCCTGCCTGCGATCGATTCCAGCCTCCGGGATGCGACAGCCAGGGGGGAGGGAAGAGTGATCGGTTTGGCCCACTATTCAACAGCTGTGCTGTGCAATGGCCTCGGCCGCTACCGTGATGCCCTCGCCGCCGCGCAACGCGCATGCGCGTACGAGGATCTCGGCTTCTTCGGCTGGGCGCTTACCGAGCTGGTCGAGGCGGGTGCCCGAAGCGACGCCCGCGATGTCGCATCAGACGCCCTGGGTCAGCTCGACGAACGAACGCGCGTCAGCGGAACCGACTGGGCGCTCGGCGTCCTGGCCCGGTCAGCCGCGCTCCTGAGCGACGGCAGCACGGCGGAGGCTCTTTTCCGCGAGGCGATCGAGCGACTCGCCCGCAGCCGGATCGCGGTTCATCTCGCCC
>CAZCIJ010000288.1:0-4397 GCA_964498265.1 uncultured Gaiellales bacterium
ATGTAGCCGGTCATCACCCACTGGATGGTCGAGATCGACGTCGCGAAGTCGCGCCCCAGCGTGGGGACGGCGACGTTCACGATCGTCAGATCGAGCACGGTCATGATCGTCCCGAGGACGACCACCGCGCCGAGCACGAGGATCCCGCGATCGAGGCCCTGACCGGGCCGCGGCAGACTGTCCGGCTCGTTCGCTGCACGCGTCTCGTTCATCGCGCCGCCTCCCATTTGTTGGTGTACCATGATTTTTAATGTAACACTAAAAATAGGGCGACGCAAGGCCAGGGTGCTAGGCTGTGCGCGATGGCCTCCGAGCTGGGATTGCGGGAGCGGAAGAAGCAGCAGACGCGGCTCTCGATCGCAGAGACGGCACGACGCCTCTTCGTCGAGCGAGGCTTCGACGCGGTCACCGTGGCGCAGGTCGCCCGCGAAGCCGAGGTCTCGGAAGGGACGGTCTTCAACTACTTCCCGACCAAGGAAGACCTCTTCTACAGCGGGATGGAGGCGTTCGAGGCCCAGCTGATCGACGCGGTGCGCGATCGACCTGGCGGGGAGACGGTGCTGGCTTCCTTCCAGCGCGTCGTGCTCGATGGCATCCCGCGTCTCGCCAGGGATGACGCATCTCACCTCATCGCCACGGCGGCGCGCGTCATCGGCTCCAGCCCTGCGCTGCAGGCGCGAGAGCGCGAGATCGTCGCGCGCTACACCGAGGAGCTGGCCGCGCTCGTCGCCGAGGAGACCGGCCGACCCGCGGGCGACGTCGAGGCAACGACCGTCGCTGCCGCGCTCATGGGCGTCCAGCGGGCGCTCGTCGCATACGTCCACGCAAGCGTCCTCGCCGGCCGGCGAGGTCCAAAGCTCGCCGCCAGCGCCAGATCCCAGGCGAAGCGAGCCTTCGCGCGGCTCGAGGGCGGGCTCCGCGACTACGCGGTCAAGCCAGGCCGACGCTGAGCGGCCGCTCGCAGCTCCGCCAGCTCGTCGCTCGTCAGCTCGCGCCAAGCGCCCGGCTCGAGGCCTTCGACGCCGAGGCCGGCGTAGCGGCTGCGGTGGAGCCGCACGACGGGGTGGCCGACGGCCCCGAGCATCCTCTTCACCTGGTGCTTGCGTCCCTCGTGCAGGGCGAGCTCGACGCGTGCCCCGCACGCCCCCTGCCCGAGCAGCCGCGCCCGCGCCGGCGCCGTCCGAACGCGCCGGCCGGGCGCCTCCTCGAGCTCGACGCCCTCGGCGAGACGCCGCAGCGCGGCCGGCGAGGGCACGCCCTCCACGTTCGCCTCGTACACCTTCTCCACGCCGTAGCGCGGGTGCGCAAGCCGGTGGGCGAGCGCGCCGTCGTTCGTCAGGAGCAGCACGCCGGTCGTGTCAGCGTCGAGGCGCCCGACCGGCACGACCCGGAACGGGTGGTCGACGAGCCCGACGACCGTCGGCCGGCCGCAGGGATCGCGCGCGGTCGTGACCACGCCGCGCGGCTTGTGGAGGAGGACGTACGCAAGCGGCTCGGGCCCGACCGGCCGCCCGTCGAGCTCGACGACGTCGCCCGCCTCCACGGGCGTCGCGAGGCCGGCGGGCTCGCCGTTCACGGCGACCCGGCCGGCTCGGATCAGCTCGTCCGCGCCGCGGCGCGATGCCACGCCGGCGCGCGCGAGGTACGCGTTGAGTCGCATCTCGGTCGTGATTGTCGCCGTGCGGCCCGTCTAGGCGCCGCGGCGGGCGGCGACGACCTCCAGCCGCTCGCGGAGCTCGTCCGCGCCGCCTGCGAGATCGTCGAGCGCCGGCAGCTCGTCCAGGGCCGCGAGCCCGAAGCAGCGCTCGAAGAGCGGCGTCGTCCGGTAGCGGACGGCGCCGGTCTCGCCGTCGCGGCCCGACTCCGCGACGAGGCCCCGATCGACGAGCCCCGCGACGGCCGCGTCCGCCGCAACCCCGCGGATGCGCGCGATCTGAGGCCGGCTCACGGGGCCCAGGTAGGCGACGATCGCAAGCGTCTCGAGCGCCGGCTGGGAGAGGGCTCGCTGGGCGGGACGCTCGACGAGCCGCGCGCACGCCTCGGCGGCGTCGCGCCCGGCTCGGAACGCGTAGCCGCCGGCGACGCGCTCGAGGACGATGCCGCTGCGGCCTTCGCGGTGCCGGCCCGAGAGCAGGCCCAGGGCGGTCTCGACGCGCTCGGCGTCCTCCTGCGCGGCGTCCGCGAGCTCCTCGACGGTCAGGGGCCGGGACGCGATCACGAGCAGCGCCTCGAGCGTGCGCGCGAGGCGGTCGACCGGGTTGCCTACGAGGTAGAGCTGGCGTTCCATACCGTGATCGGCTCGAGCGGCGCCGACTGGCCGAGCCGGACCTCCCCTGTCTTGCGAAGCTCGAGGATGGCGAGAAAGGCCACTGCCTGCTCGATTCGCGAGAGGCCGTCGACTTCCTCGTCGAACGTGAACCGGCGGCGGCGGCGAAGCGCCGTGCGGAAGCGGTCGAGGAAGACCTCGACGGGCGGCAGGCGCAGGGCGAGATGCGCGAGCGAAGGGGCCGGCGGATCCGCGGCGAGCGCCCGCAGCGCCGCAGCCAGGACCTGTGGATCCTGCCGTACGAGCGGACGTGTGGGCGGCGGAGAAAGGGGCGCCGGGCCGATTCGAAAGAAGCGATCGGACTCGGCCTCGAGACGCTCCGCGAGCCAGGCGGCTCCGGCCTTGACGCGCCGGTACTCGGCAAGGCGCTCGGCGAGCTCGGTCGCCGCCTCGTCCGGATCGAGCTCTGGGACGTCCGGCTCGTCTCCCTCGGCGAGGAGCTCCCGTCCTTTGAGCTCGAGCAGCGCGGCGACCAGGACGAGGAACTCGCCGCAGCTCTCGACGTCCGTCTCGGCGCGGCTTTCGAGCTGCTCCACGAACGTGACCACGATCTCCGCGATCGCGACGTCGGAGAGCGGGAGCTCGTCGCGCAGGACGAGCGTCAGCAGCAGGTCGAAGGGGCCCTCGAAGGCGTCGAGGTCGAGCGCGAGGTCGCGGACGGCGATGGCGCTCACGGCGCCGCGATGCTAGCCGCTGGACCGGACGCCTACGGCGCCTGGGCCGCTCTCGACCGAGCGCTCGCGCCGCTGGGTCCAGATGAACCCGGCGATCCCGAAGAGGAAGCATCCGAGCGCGATCCAGAAGTTCAGGCGCATGCCCCAGACCTCCTTCGAGGGGTCGACGCGGAGCTGCTCCTCCCAGGAGAAGCGCGCGAGCGAGTACCACGCCACGTAGAGGAAGAACACGCCGCCCGCCTTGAGCTTGCGCCGCAGCGCGAGCCAGATGAGCACCGCGGCCCCTGCGGCATCCCACAGGATCTCGTAGAGGAACGTGGGGTGGAACGTCTCGGAGGCCGCGTACTCGACGGGCCGGTTCTCGGGATCGATCTCGAGGGCCCAGGGCAGGTCCGTCGGCGTGCCGAAGAGCTCCTGGTTGAAGTAGTTGCCGAGCCGCCCGATTCCCTGGGCGAGGAGGATCCCGGGAGCGGCACAATCTGCGAACAGCGCGACGTTCTCCCCCGCCCGGCGAACGACCACCACGCCGGCGATCACGCCAGCGGCGACGCCTCCCCAGACGCCGAGACCGCCCTTCCAGACGGCGAAGACCCCCCACCACTCGTCCGGCACCTCGTTCCAGCTCGTGATCACGTGGTAGAGACGCGCGCCCACGATGCCCCACAGCACGCCCCACATCGCGCAGCGGTAGATGAGGTCCCAGCTTCCGCCCTGAGCGGTCCAGAGCTTCCCGGCCACGAAGACCGCGACCACGATGCCGAGCAGCAGCATCAGCCCGTAGACCCGGATCGAGAGAGGGCCGACCTCGAAGACGTTGTCGGAGGGGCTCGGGATCGACGCGAGCAGCGAGCTCACCGTGCCAATTGTGTCAGCCCCCGCACGACGGAGACGTCAGAGGTGAGGCGGCTAGAGCAGGATGCGCAGCGCCGTCTCGGCCGGGCAGCCGCTGCGGAGGAGGTCGATCGCCCGATGGAGGTCGACGTCGACCCTCTCGGCGAGCCGGCGCGCGTCGCGCTCGGCGTAGCCGGCGCGCTTGAGCTCCTGCAGCCGCCACTCGACCACCCGGCCGAGCTCGGTCTCGACGAGAAGCTCAGATTCGGTCGCGCTCATTGATCCTCCGCCTTGCTGTTACCCCATATCCCCATATCTTCGACGTTCCTGCAGGCACGGATGGCAGTCGGGGACCCGGCTTAACTCACACTTAACCCGCTCGTTCCGGGTTTCGGGCCTCCGGCACCTTAGAGGAGGGCGCGGACGGCGGGGAGAGCCGCCCGTCAGCGCCGGATGGGGACGATTCGCACGCGCAGCCTCGCGGCTTCCGCGTCGCCGCTCCAGGCTCGATCGTACGCACGGCAGTCCTAGCCCTTCTTGGTCCCGCGGACTCGTGAGGTTGTGAC
>CAZCIJ010000289.1:0-4394 GCA_964498265.1 uncultured Gaiellales bacterium
GATGAGCCTCCCGGTCTTGAGCCGGTGCAGGGCGGCGAGCCCTTCGCCGTCGAGGGCGCCGTCGCTCGTGATGTCGATGTACTGGCCGCCGATCATGCCGAGGGTCGCCTGAGCGAGCTCCCGGGCCGGGCCCGGGGCAGGGTACGAGAGGACGAGCCGGAAGGCTTCCGTCAGGAGCGCGTCCCCGGCGAGGATCGCGACCCCCTCTCCGAACCTGACGTGGGCGCTCGGCCGGCCGCGGCGCAGATCGTCGTCGTCGAGAGCGGGGAGGTCGTCGTGGACGAGGCTGAAGGTATGCACGAGCTCGAGCGCGCACGCGGCGGGTAGGAGCTCGGAGGCGTCCCGGCCCAGCGCCTCCCCGGTCGCCACGCAGAGGACAGGGCGGATTCGCTTGCCGCCGCCGAGCAACGAGTAGCGCACGGCCACGTCGAGGCCGCCGAGGTCGCCGCTGAGGGACAGGCCGGCGAGGTGCTCGTCGGCCAGCCCGCGAAGCTCATCCAGGCGGCTCATCCGGAAGCTCGCGCGCGCCAGGCGCTTCTCGGCGCTGCCGCTCGATCTCCGCCTGCACCTCCTTCGCGAGCTCGACGAGGTCTTGGAGCACGTCCACGGCGCCCTCCGGCTCCTCGGCCGTCTCCAATCGGCTCCGTGCGTCCTCGAGCCTGTCGAGCAGGCCCTGCAGCCGGAGGGTCGTCTCCTCTGGAGGAGCCACGCCCCTACCCTACATCCCGGCACTGGGCTTGGTCACGGAGTGAGGATCGGCTCGGATTCGACGACTTCGAACGCATCCCCGGGGACGCGTTTGAGCTGATCGAGGTCGTCGTTGTTCCAGCCAGGATCCGGTGCGCCGGTGATGAACCAGCTTGTGCCCTGGTCGGCAACGATCATTCCATAGCGCTTGAGCGCCTCGAGGATGACGCGCGCTTGACCATCGAAGTCCGAGATGTCGTAGGAAGCTTTGAGGCGCAGGCGCAGGCCCATAGGAGGGTCATCCGGGTTCTCGCTCGAGCCGAAATGGGTCGCGGGATGGATGAACGCTCGCTGAGCGCGATCGACGGTGAAGCGCAGAGCGTGGTTGATCTCGCCGTTTGAGACTTCCTCGTACCGCGCCAGGCCGGGGAGGATTGGCAGACCGGCGCCGTCCGCTGAGGTCCAACCGTCAGGGCGAAGGTCGTTGGAGCTCAGATCGAAGACCGCCCCTGAGCTCGCTTCCCACCCGTTCCCGGACCGTCGCGCGTCATAGAGCTCGTACAGCTCGCAGCTTCCGGTCTGCAGCACGAGCAGATGTCCATCGTCGGTCCGCTCGATCGGTGCATCGGGCGGTATCGGATACGGTCCTGGGTCCGACTCCTCGGGGTAGTCGGTGAACGTCACCGGAACGAGCGGTTGGCCTTCCGGCACCACCGTGAACGGGATGCCGAAATCCGGGCCGAAGTCGGCGTGCAAGAAATGGTCGCCAGCACCGGAGATCCGCGCGATGTAGGTGTCCGACTTCGGATCAACCGGGTCGTTGGAGACATCGCGGTTCCAGGGGTTGTCCGAGGGGAACATCTGACAGTCGCCGATCGCCGTGACCTCACCCGACGAGGAAGCCGCGGCGCTGGCGGCGTCGTCGGCGTGCTCCGCCTCGGTCGGCGTCGGCGCGCTGGACGCGTCAGGGCGGGTTGCGAAGTAGGCGCCAGCCGCTGCCCCGCCCGCGGCAAGCGCGAGCACGGCAGCCGCTGCCCAGACGGGAGGCCGTCGACGGAGACGGTCGCGCACTGGAGGCGCCGGCCCGGGCGGCGCTGCCAGCGTCTCCTCTCCAGCGGGTGCAGCAGGGTGCTGCAGGGCAGCCGAGCGCGCCGCGCGGATGAAGTCGGAGCAGCTCGGGAACCGATCCTCCTTCCGCTTCGCGAGGGCGCGCTCGAGAACGGCGTTGAGCGCCACACCCAGCTCGGGGCGGATGCTCGCGATCAGTGGAGGCGGCTCGGTGAGATGAGCGTGCAACGCCGCCATATCCGTCCCTCGCGCAAACGGCGGCCTCCCAACCAAGCACTCGAACAACACACACCCGAGCGCATACACGTCCGTTCTCGCGTCGACCGCGAGACCCTCGATCTGCTCGGGCGCCGCGTAATCGACCGTGCCGAGGAAGAACCCCGACGCGGTCACGCCCTGCGTGACCTGCGTGTCCTTGACGATCCCGAAATCGGTCAGGTACACGTGCTCGGAGGGCTCCTCGACAAGAATGTTCGCCGGCTTGACGTCCCGGTGGACAAGCCCCCGCGCATGCGCCGCGTCCAGAGCCGCCGCCACCTGCTCGAGGATGGAGAGCGTTCGGCCGATGCCTAGGTGTCCCTCGCCGGCGAGCGTCGACTTCAGGTCGGCACCCTCCACATACCGCATCGCGATGTACAGCTGCCCGTCGCCCTCTCCGGCGTCATAGACGGGGATGATGTTCGGATGATCGATCGCCGCGGCGCGGCGCCACTCCGTCTCGAACCGCTGCCGAAAGCCCGGATCGTGGGCAAGTGCGGGCGCCAGGAGCTTGAGCGCCACTCTTCGACCCAGGCGGATGTGCTCGGCCTGGTAGACGACGCTCATCCCTCCGCGCCCGAGAACCCCCTCCAGGCGGTAGCCAGCGATCACCTCGCCGATCTCGCCGCCAGACCCCATGTCCACCCGCGATCGTACAACCAACCCGCCGCGCTTCCCGCTCACAGCCGGCACGCTCACGGGCCGCCTCCCGGGCGTGGCGGGGTTTTCGGACAGCCCCTAACTCCAGCTGGAGCTCAGGCCGCCTCCCGGGCGATGCGCGCCAGGATGCCGTTGACGAGCCGGGCACCCTCGGCGGACGCGTAGCGCTTCGCGAGCGCCACCGCCTCGGCGATGGCGACCTCGGCGGGCACGTCGCCGGCGTCGAGCTCGTAGATGGCCATCCGCAGCACGTTGCGCTCGATCGCCCCGAGCCGTTCCGCCGCCCAGCCCTCGGAGGCGGCCGTGATGCGCTCGTCCAGCGCGTCCGCCCGCAGAGAGACCCCGTGGGCGAGAGCCTCGGCGAACGGGTCGACGTCGCCTTCGTAGAGCGAGGCCAGCGGTTGACCCGTGAGGTCCCACTGGTAGAGGAGCGTGAGCGCCTGCCGGCGCGCCTCCCTGCGGCCGGTCACGGCGGCGCGAGCGCGCGGAGGCTCGCGCCGGCCGCGGCGAGCCACTCGGTCGTCGCCAGGCCGGCCTGGAAGTCGCCGCTCTGAAGGATCTCGAGCGCGAGCTCGCGCGTCGTGGCCACGCCCTCGATCTCGAGCTCGGAGAGCGCCCGTCCGCAGCGGGCGATCGCCCGTGGGCGCGTCGCGTCCAACACGACCACCTTGGCCAGCAGCGAGTCGTAGAACGGCGACATCTCGAGGCCCTCGGTGACGTGCGTGTCGACGCGGACCCCCGGCCCGAGAGGAGGACGGAAGCGGGTGATCAGCCCCGGCGTCGGCCGGAACCCGAGAGCGGGGTCCTCGGCGTTGATGCGCACCTCGATCGCATGCCCGCTGCGCTGCGCGCGGCCCGTGGCCGGGAGCCCGTTCCCGCTGGCGACCGCCAGCTGGCCGCGCACCAGGTCGATTCCCGTCACGGCCTCCGTCACGGGGTGCTCGACCTGGAGTCGCGTGTTCATCTCGATGAAGTAGAACTCCTCGCCCGAGACGAGGAACTCGATCGTTCCCGCGCCCCGGTAGGCGAGCGCGCGGCACGCCCGGTCGGCGGCGTCCTCGAGCGCAGCGCGCACGCTGCCCGACACCCCCGGCGACGGCGATTCCTCGATCAGCTTCTGGTGGCGGCGCTGGATCGAGCAGTCGCGCTCGCCGAGCGTCAGCACGCCTCCGCGTCCGTCGCACAGGACCTGGATCTCGACGTGGCACGCCGCGCCGATCGCCTTCTCGAGGTACAGCGCCGCGGACGAGAACGAGGCGGCGGCCTCGCGCGTCGCCTCGACGAACGCACGCTCCAGCTCCTCCGCGGTCGAGACGAGGCGCATGCCCCGGCCGCCGCCGCCCGCCGCGGCCTTGAGCAGCACGGGGTAGCCGATCTCAGCCGCGACCGCACGGGCGTCGCTCGCGCTTCCGACCCCGTCCGACCCCGGAACGACCGGGACGCCGGCTGCGGCCATCGCTTGTCTGGCGGAGGCCTTGTCCCCCATCTCCTCGATGGTCTCCGGTCGCGGGCCGATGAAGACCAGGTCGTTGTCCTCGCACGCACGGGCGAAGTCGGGGTTCTCGGCGAGGAAGCCGTATCCGGGGTGCACCGCCTCGCAGCCCGTGATCTCGGCCGCGCCGACGATCGAGGGGATCCTCAGGTAGCTCTCGGCCGCAGGCCGCGGGCCGATGCAAACCGCCCGGTCTGCGAGGCGCGCGTGGAGCGCGTCCCGGTCCGCC
>CAZCIJ010000290.1:0-4374 GCA_964498265.1 uncultured Gaiellales bacterium
CGGCACCCTCGGAGCGCCCGATCCAGTTGCGCTGCATCGTGAGCACCCGCTCCGGCCAGGACTCGAGCATGGACATCTCATCGAGCAGGCGATCGGCGTAGTCGGTGATCCGGAAGAACCACTGCTCGAGGCTCCTGGCCTCGACCTCGGCGCCGCAGCGCTCGCAGAGCCCGTCGATCACCTGCTCGTTCGCGAGCACAGTCTGGTCGTTCGGGCACCACTTCACCGGAGCCTGCTTCCGATACGCGAGCCCTCGCTCGAAGAAGCGGAGGAAGAGCCACTGCGTCCAGCGGTAGTACGCGGGATCGCACGTCGAGACCTCGCGGCTCCAGTCGATCGCCCAGCCCATGCGCCGAGCCTGCACGCGGATGTTGTCGATGTTGCGCTCGGTGATGAGACGCGGATGGCCGCCTTCCTTGATGGCGGCGTTCTCGGCGTTCAGGCCGAACGCGTCGTACCCGAGCGGTCGCAGCACCGTGACTCCTCGGCGCCGGCGAACGTGCGTGACGACGTCCCCGAGCGTGTAGTTGAAGACGTGCCCCATATGGAGCTCCCCGGAGGGATACGGCAGCATCTCGAGCACGTAGGTGCGATCGGACACCGCTTGCTCGGGCAGCGCCGGGTTGGGGACGATGAATGCCTGCTCGGCTTCCCAGACCGCCTGCCACTTCCGCTCGATCGCGTGAGCCTCGTACGTCTCCATGAGTCTCGTGATGGTACCGGCGCGCCAGCGCCGATACAGTCGCGCCGATGGCGGAGACGCCGCTCACCAGCCTGGGTCTGCCATGGCTCTGGGGCGCGGACGTGGAGAACGCGTGGTCCTTCATGCGCTGGTGGGTCGCGCCTGCGACGATGCTCCTCGCCCCGGGCTCGCGCGGCTACGGGCTCGACCGCCTGCCGGCCTCCGGCGGCGCCGTCCTTGCCGCGAACCACCTCTCCGCGCTCGACCCGCCCTTCATCGGCACCTTCTCGCCGCGGGGAATCTGGTGGATGATGAAGTCCGAGCTGCTCGACGTCCCGATCGTGGGCGAGGCGCTCACGTGGACCGGCGCCTTCCCGATCCGCCGGGGCGCGAGAGACCGGGAGAGCGTCCGCAAGGCGCAAGAGCTCACCCGTGAGGGACACGTGATCGGGATCTTCGTCGAGGGGACACGCCAGCGGCTCGGCTACCCGGGACCCGTCCACCCGGGCGCCGGCATCATCGCCGTGCGGGAGGGCGTCCCCGTCGTCCCCTGCGGTGTCGAGTCGTTCGGGTGGTCCCTCCGGAACCGGCGGGCGTGCTGCGTCGTCTTCGGCCGGCCGATGCACCTCGACGACCTACCCGCGAACGGGAGCGGATACCGCGAGGCCGCCGACCGCGTGGCCTGCGAGATCCTGCGCCTCTGGCGCCAGGCGGCGGGAGCCGTGGCAGAGGGCCTCCCCCCGGCGCTGCCGGACGGAACGCCGCGCCACTCGTGGATCCGTCCCGGACGGGAGATCCGCGCCGCCACGCCACGGAGGGTCAGCGGGCTCGCGTAGCCGCCCACGCCGCGCGGCGCCCGGGGCCTCCCGCTCGCAGCGCCGGGACGCTGGCGAGCGGTCGCCCACACGCCTCGCTTCAGCCGATGAGCACGCGCGCGCCGTCGCCTGCGACGTTCGCGGCGGGGAAGCAAGCTCGACCCGGAATCTCGTTCCTTCGGAGCCGGGATCACACTCTCGTCGTAGAGGACGAGGTTGCCCGCGTCGCCGCTCGCCCTCGCGAAGGCGACCACACGCGAGCCGTCGACCGTATCGGCCTTGACGAATCGGATCTCGCCCGGGAAGGCCGCGATCGCGGCAGGCGTGCGTTGGTCATCGGCCCGTCAGACCGGAGAGCAGCAGCGAGGCGCCGCCCGCCCGGGCGACGGGCGCGAAGCCGGCGGTCCCCCGGCGAAGCACGGTCGCGCTTGAGAGACGGCGGTTCCCTCGATCTGCTCCTCGACCTGCGTCTCGAACATGGCCGGGTCGCCGCCGGTGAGGTCGACGATCGCCGCGCCCACCCGCAGCACCGCCTCGCTCTCCCGGGCGAACGAGCCGATCAGCGTGGCCGTGGCGGCTGCCTCCTCCTCGAGCAGCGGCCCTGTGGATCCCGGGCGGGGCCGGCGAGCCGCTTCTCGACACGATCGCCGACCTCCTCGGCGGAACCCGAAAGGCGATCGTCGCGACGGGGATCCTGAGCGTCTGACGCACGAGGCGTCTGAGGTCGCCGCGACGCATGCGCGCCTCGACCACGACCACCCGGCCGCTTCCTGCTCGGCCTGGGGGTGAGCCACGCGCCGCTCGTGGACGCTGAGCACCTGCCGCAGTGGCGCGAGCTCGCCGCCCTCCTGACCTAGCGTGACGGCGCTCGCGGGGCCGGCGAGCTCAGGCGTGCCCCCACACGTCGCTCGCCACCCGCACGACGAGCTCGAGCTTCGCCTTCTCTGCCTCGTAGCTGATCTCGTTTCCGACGGCGTTCGACGCGAAGCCGCACTGCGTGGAGAGGGCCAGCCGCTCGGGCGGCACGTACGTCGCCGCCTCGTCGATCCGGCGCTTGAGCTCGGCGGCCGTCTCCATGTCCGATCGCTTGGTCGTGAGCAGGCCGAGGACGACGGTCTGATCCTCCCTCACGAAGCGGAGCGGCTCGAACCCGCCCGAGCGCTCGTCGTCGTACTCGAGCAGGAGCCTGTCGGCGACCGTGCTCGTGAAGATGGTCGACGCCACGTCGTCGTACGGCTCGGTTCCCGTGAAGTGGCTGCGGTCGTTGCCGCGACAGACGTGGAGCCCGATGGTGACGCCCTCCACGCCCTCGAAGACACCGTTGTCGAGCTCGATGAGCCGTCGCAGCGTCGCGTCGCGGTCGTCGCCGCCGGCCCGCGCCATGAACTTGTCGATGTAGGCGTAGTGGGGCGCGTCCAGCTGGATGTGGTCGGCCCCCGCGGCCGCGAGCTCCCTCGCATCCTCGTTCATCAGCTGGACGAGGTGCTCGTAGTACTCCTCCCTGGCGGCGTACGCCTTGTCGGACACACCGTCCTTCCAGTACCCGTACAGGACCGAGGGAGCCGGCATCGTGACCTTCACGAGGCGGTCCGTCCGCGCCCGCACGAACCGTAGCTCGACGTCGGCGAGCGTCGCCTTGCGTGTCAGGCGCGCTACCGGACAGGGCGTGCGCAGCTCGTGCTGGGCGCCGTCCCAGTCGCGGTGGTAGCGCACGTACCCCTCCGGGTCGAGCCCGTCGAACAGCTCCTCGACCGTGGAGAAGAAGAAGCGCCGGCGGTACTCCCCGTCGGTCACCACCGGCAGGCCAACGCTCTCCTGGAGCGCGATCGCCTCGACGATCGCGCGATCCTCGACGGCGCGGAGCGCATCGGGTGGAAGGCTGCCGGCGCGGGCCTCGAGCAGGTACCGGGGCCGCAGCAGGCTCCCCAGGTTGTCGGCCCGAACGGAGGCGGTCATCGTCCCCCTCTCAGGCATGGTGATCTCTCTGCCACGCTCGGTAGCTCTCGAGCGTCTTCAGCTTGTGATCCCGGGCGGCCGCCTCGACCTCGGCGGCCGGAGCGTGCTCCGCGATGAGCTCGATCAGCCGGCGGTGCTCCGCAACCGACTCCGCTCCACGGTACGGAATCTGCACGAACACGGTCCGGCGGATCGCGTCCAGGCGCCGGGCCAGGTCGCGCAGCAGATCCACGAGCGCCACGTTGGGGCAGTGCTCGTAGATGACGCCGTGAAACTCCTGGTTGAGCCGTCCGAAGCCAAGGGAGTCGAGCCGCTCCATGGCCTCGATCATGCTGTCGTTGATCTCCGTGAGCCGCCGGATCCCGTCCGCCCCCATCTCCGGAGCGGCAAGCGCCGTCGCGTAGCCCTCGAGCACGGCGAGGACCGTCACCTCCTCGTCGAAGACGCCCGGCTCGGCGGGCGCCACCTGGGCACCGGCGTTGGGCCGGTAGATGACGAGCCCTTCTGCCTCGAGCCTCCTGATCGCCTCGCGCACGGGGAGCGCGGAGATGCCGAACTCCTCCGCGAGGGCGTCGATGACCACGCGGTAGCCGGGGCCGTAGGCGCCGCTCAGGATGCGCTCACGGATCGTGCGGTACACGCGCTCCTGCTTGGTGAGGGTCCTCGGCTTGACGCTAGCCACGGCTCCATTGTCACACCGGCAGCCGCCGTGCGGCCAGTCGAGCGAGACACAGGCCGGGCGACGTACGACCCGGGCCGGCCTCACCTCAGCTCCTCGCGAGGGGCATGCCACTCATCCACGAGTCTCCGCCGTGCGCCAGGCCTGCGCCTGGACTGTCAGGGTGGGATGTGCCCGCCGGTCGTGAGAAGGTCGAGGCGCCGATGAGGCCCAGGTGGGCGCCTCGTGCGAGAAGCCGGACC
>CAZCIJ010000291.1:0-4367 GCA_964498265.1 uncultured Gaiellales bacterium
AGGGCTTGGCCCTACAGGAGGCACGCTCGACAAGCTGGAATCGATTCCCGGCTTCCGGGTGGAGCAGGGAGGGGAGTCGTTCCTGCGCCTGGTCTCCGACGTCGGGATGGCGATCGTCGGGCAGACGGAGGGCCTCGTTCCGGCCGACCGGCGCCTGTACGCGCTGCGCGACGTCACGGCGACCGTCGACGAGATCTCGCTCATCGCGGCCAGCATCATGTCGAAGAAGGTCGCGGCAGGGGCCGGCGCGATCCTGCTCGACGTGAAGGTCGGCGACGGAGCGTTCATGAAGACGCGCGAGGACGCGCGCCGCCTCGCCGCGGCGATGCTCGCGCTGGGCGAGCGCTTCGGGCGCCGGGTCGTCTGCGAGCTGACGGCGATGGACCAGCCGCTGGGTCAGGCGGTCGGGAACGCCCTCGAGGTTCGCGAGGCGGTCGTGACGCTGCGCGGCGAGGGTCCAGAGGACTTCCGCGAGCTCGTCGTGCGCTCGGCCGGCGTGCTCCTCTCGCTGTCCGACCTCGCGTTCGACGAGGAGGAGGGACGGCGGCGCGCCGCGGCGGCGATCGCGAGCGGCGAGGCTCTTGCAGCCTACGAGCGCTGGGTGCGCGCCCAGGGAGGCGACCCGGCGGAGAGCGCCCTTCCGCGCGCCCCCGTCGTGGCTCCGGTTCCGTCGCCGTCCAGCGGGACGATCGACGCGGTCGGCGCGCTCGGAATCGGGCTCGCGACCATGCACCTGGGCGCGGGCCGCTCGCGCAAGGGCGATGCGATCGACCACGCGACCGGCGTCGTCTGCCTCGCGAAGGTCGGAGACGCCGTCGACCGTGGCCAGCCGCTCGCCGAGATCCACGCGCGCGACGAGCTGCAGGCTGAGCAGGCCGCAGCCGAGGTCGCGGCCTCGTACCGCCTGACGACCGGCTCCGTCCCGGTGCCCCCGCTCGTGCTCGAGGTGAGCGCCTAGGCTTCGGCTCGTGCCTGAGCTGCCCGAGGTCGAGACCGTTCGGCTCAGCCTCGCTCCGCTCGTCGAGGGACGGCGGATCACGCACGTGCGGATCCTCGACCCCCGACTCACGCGGCCCGAGCCTCCCGAGGCGGTTGCTGCCCGGCTGACCGGCGATCGCATTCGGAGGGTCGGCCGGCGCGGGAAGTATGTCGTCATCGAGCTCGAGAGCGGGCGCCGCCTCCTCGTTCACCTGCGGATGACCGGAAGCTTCCGCCACGGCCGGAACGGACGTCTTCCGGATGACCCGTACCGCCGCGCCGTTGTCACGCTAGACGACGGCTCGGACGTCGTGTACCGGGACGTCCGGCGCTTCGGGACGTGGATCCTGCTCGAGGAGCAGGACGTCGAGCCCTACCTCGAGGCTCGCCTCGGGCCCGAGCCTCTCGACGAGGCCTTCACGACTGCCGCCCTGGCCAAGGCGCTCGGCGGACGCAGGGCGCCGGTCAAGGCAGTTCTCCTGGGACAGCGGGCCGCCGCGGGGATCGGCAACGTCTACGCCGACGAGGCGCTCTGGCGCGCCCGCATTCATCCGGCAAGGCTCGCCGGGTCGCTCACGGAGAAGGAGGTGGCGGGGCTGCGCAGAGCGATTCGGGCCGTCCTCCGGGCGGGCATCGCGAGCCAGGGGGCGACGCTGCGCGACTACCGCGACCCCTCGGGTGCCGCGGGGGCGATGCAGGAGCGGTTCCACGCGTACGGTCGCGAGGGCGAGCCGTGCTCGCGCTGCGGGACGCCGATCGCGAAGACGCGCGTTGCGGGCAGGGGCACCTCATTCTGCCCGGCCTGCCAGGCTCGATGACCGAGCGCTAGGGGCGTGAGCGCGGTGCTTCCCGAGGGCGTGACGGTCGGGTCGTGGACGGATCGCCACGGCTGGACGGGATGCACGGCCATCCTGGCGCCCGTGGGGAGCGTCGCGGCGTGCGAGGTGCGCGGCGGCGGCCCGGGGACGCGCGAGAGCGACGTGCTCTCCCCGGCGGCGAGCGCGCCGGGCGCGAACGCCGTGCTCCTGACGGGCGGCAGCGCGTACGGGCTCGCCGCGGCCGACGGCGTCGTGCAGTTCCTCGCCGAGCGCGGTGTCGGCTACCGGACGCGAGCGGGCGTCGTCCCGCTGGTCGCGGCCGCAGTGGTCTTCGACCTCGCCCTCGGCGACGCGGAGGCCCGCCCGGGCCCTGAGCAGGGCTATGCCGCAGCCGCGGCCGCCGGCCGGCAGCTCGAGCGGGGAAGCGTGGGAGCCGGAACCGGGTGCACGGTGGGCAAGCTCCTCGGGCCGGCCTGCTGGACGAAGGGCGGGCTCGGCCTCGCAAGCAGGCCGCTCGGGGACGGGACCGTCTGCGCGCTCGCGGCTGTGAACGCCTTCGGGGAGGTGCTCGCCGAGGACGGCTCGATCCTCGCAGGGCTGTGGCAGGACGGGGCGTACCGGCGGACCGCCGACCTGCTCGCGGCCGGCATGGTGCCGGAGCGACCGTGGCGCGAGTCCACGACGCTCGTCTGCGTGCTCACCGATGCGGCGCTGACGAAGACGGAGGCCTGGCTCGTCGCTCGCTCGGCGAGCGCCGGCGTGGCGCGAGCCGTCGACCCCGCAGCGACCGCGGTCGACGGCGACGCCGTCTACTGCATCGCGACCGGTCGCAAGCGTCTCGACGGGCTGGCGGTGGCTGCGGTCGCGGCAGACGTCGCCGCCGGGTCGATCCGGGACGCCGTCCGCCAGGCGGCGGGCGCTCCGGGCTGCGCGTCGGCCTCCGAGCGGCGCGGCGAAGCCGCCTGATACGGGCGGCGAGGAGGGGACCTGCTCCGCCAGGACCCGACCGTACACTTCGCTGGTGGGAGCGCGGACGACCAGGAGCGAGGCCGTCGTCCTGCGCTCGCTTCGCTTCGGCGAGGCGGACAGGATCCTCCACGTGTTCACGAAGGACCGGGGCCGGCTGGGGGCGATCGCGAAGGGCGCGCGCAAGACGCGCTCCCGCTTCGGCGCGCGACTCGAGCCGCTCAGCCACGTGGAGCTGCACCTTCACCACGGCCGGGGGGAGCTGTCCACGGTGACCGGCGCCGAGCTGCTTCGGTCTCATCACGGGCTGGCAAATGACGCGCGCGGGCTCGCCGTCGCTCACATCGGCGTTGAGGCCGTCCTGCGCCTCTTCATCGAGCACGATGCCAACCCCCGGGCGTTCCATGCCCTCGTCCGCTTGCTCGATCTCCTGGACGAGCCTCAGAGCTCCTTTCAAGACGAGCCGGCGGCGGTTCCCGCGCTCGACCCGCTGGCGCTGTCGTTCCAGCTCAAGCTCGTGTGGCTCGCGGGATACCTTCCGCACCTGGGAGGATGCGCCAGCTGCGGGAGCGAAGGCCCGCTCGTCGCCTTCTCCGCCGCGGCGGGCGGCGCCGTCTGCGCAGCATGCGGCTCGGGGGGGCGTCCTGTCTCCCCCGAGGGCTTCGCCGGCATGCGAGCGCTTCTCGAGCAGACGCTCGCCGAGGCGCGCGCTGCGGAGCTCGGCGTCCGCGGCCGGCGCGAGACGCTCGAGGTGATCGAGGACGTCTACGAGTACCACGGCGGCTTCCGGATGCGCACGCTCGCACAGCGCTGACCGCGGGCTCGGGTCAGTCGCGGCGGTAGGCGTACGTGCGCGTCACGTAGCGAAGGCGGACGGGCGAGGGCAGGGACCCGGCGAGCGCGCGGGTCTTCGCCAGCGCCTCGGCGCGGTTGGCCTCTGGAAGCGCGGCGACGAAGCTCACGGAGGCGACGCGATCGACGAGGCCCTCGGCGTCGAGCGTCTGCTCGTGCCTGAAGCTGCCCTCGCCGAGGAGCTCGAAGAGGTCGGAGGCCTCGAGCGGTCCGCGCCAGGCCGCCTCCTCGCCGCCCCAGGTGTAGGCGCGCGGCGAGTCGCCCCGGTAGCGGGCGAGGATCCGCTCGAGCGCATCTTGTACAGGATCGTCGTGATCCCGGACGTTCCAGATGAGGCCGAGCGATCCTCTCGGCCTCAGGATGCGGCGGATCTCGGCCGCGGCGTGGGGAACGTCGAACCAGTGGAACGCCTGGGCGACCATGACGGCGTCGGCGGCTCCGTCGGCGAGCGGGATCTCCTCCGCGGTCCCGCCGACCGCCACTGCGTCCGGGACGCTGCTGCGGAGCTCGTCCAGCATCCCCTTCAGGGGCTCGACGGCGATCACTCGGGCGCCCGAAGGCAGCAGCAGGCGCGTGAGCTTTCCGGTGCCGGCCCCGAGATCCACGACCGTTCGGCCGGGCTCGAGCCCGAGCGTCGCGACGAGCCACTCCACCGCCTCGGCCGGATAGCCCGGCCGCCCTCGCTCGTACTCGCAGGCGGAGCGCCCGAAACCGGCTCCCGCCGTGGGATGAATCGGCTGCGTCCCCATCCGC
>CAZCIJ010000292.1:0-4366 GCA_964498265.1 uncultured Gaiellales bacterium
GGGTGAGCTCGTGCGCATGGCATCGGAGGAGGAGCTCTACGACTTCCTCGGCTACGAGTGGATCCCGCCCGAGATTCGCGAGGACGGAGGCGAGCTCGAGGCGGCGCAGAGGGGTCTCCTGCCCCGTCTCGTCGAGCGTCCGGAGATCCTGGGCGACCTCCACACGCACACGGACTGGTCCGACGGAAGAGCAACCCTTGCGGAGATGGTCGAGGCGGCCCGCGCACGGGGGCATCGGTACCTGGCTGTGTGCGATCACGCGCGGCGGTTGCGAGACGGTAGGCTCGCGGCGCAGGTGGAGGCGATCGCGGAGCTCAACGACCGCTACGACGACATCGACGTCCTGAGCGGGGTCGAGGTCGACATCCGCGTGGACGGCTCCCTCGACATGGAGGATGCGCTGCTCGCGAAGCGGGACTGGGTCGTCGCCTCGGTTCACGCCGGCTTCCGCGACGATTCCGAGAAGCTCACGAGGCGGCTGCTCGCGGCGATCGAGCATCCGCACGTGGACTGCATCGGCCATCCGACGGGACGGCGCATCAACCGGCGCGCGCCGTACGAGCTCGACCTCGAGGCGGTCTTCGACCGCGCGGCGGAGACCGGGACGTCTCTCGAGGTCAACGGCCAGCCGGACCGGCTCGACCTGAGCGACGCGCACGCGCGCGCCGCCGCCGCGTCGGGCGTTCGCATCGTGCTGTCGAGCGACGCGCACTCCCCCGCCGGCCTCGACTACCTCGATCTGGCGCTCTCGCAGGCGCGACGCGCGTGGCTAACGGCCGAGCACGTGGTCAACGCGCGCCCCTGGGGCGAGGTCAAGGCGCTCCGAGGGCCGTGAGCTTCCGGGAGGACGCGGCGGCGGCGCTCGAGTGGGCTGCCGGCTACCTCGACCGGGTGGCCGAGTACCCCGTGCTCGCTCAGGTGACGCCCGGCGAGATCCGGGCGGCGCTCCCTCCGGCGCCGCCCGAACGAGGCGAGCCCTTCACCGACGTGCTGCGCGACATCGAAGGGGTTCTCCTTCCAGGCGTCACGCACTGGCAGCACCCGCGCTTCTTCGCCTACTTCGGCATCACGTCGTCGGAGCCTGCGATCCTCGCGGAGCTCGTCGCGGCCACGCTGAACCAGGTCGCTTTCCTGTGGCGCACGTCCCCGGCGTCCACCGAGCTCGAGCTGCACGTCCTCGGCTGGCTCGCTCAGCTCCTCGGATTGCCGGACGGCTGGCACGGCCACATCGAGGACTCGGCGTCGACCTCGACGCTCGCCGCGCTCATGGTCGCCCGGCACGCGACCGGGCGAGGAGCGGTCGTCTGCTCCGAGCACGCCCATTCATCGGTCGAGAAGGCCGCCAAGCTCCTCGATCTCGACTTCCGGGAGATTCCCGTCGACGAGAGCTTTCGCCTGCGACCGGAGCTTCTCGCCCGAGAGCTCGACCGCGGCGACGTCGCGGCCGTCGTAGCCACGGTGGGGACGACGTCCCAGACGGCCGTCGATCCCGTCGAGTCCATCGCCGAGCTCACGGAGCTCGCAGGCTCGTGGCTTCACGTCGACGCGGCCTATGCCGGCTCGGCCTGGGTCTGCCCCGAGCTGCGCTGGTCGCAGGCGGGCGTGGAGCGCGCCGACTCGCTCGTCGTCAACCCGCACAAGTGGCTGTTCGTGCCCATGGACTGCTCGGCGCTGTGGACGCGTCACCCGCAGGCGTTTCGCGAGACTTTCACCCTCACTCCGGAGTACCTGCGCACGAGCGACGAGGCCGACAGCCTCTCGGACTACGGGCCGGCACTCGGCCGCCGCTTTCGCTCGCTCAAGCTCTGGGCTGTCCTCCGCTGCTACGGCCGGGAGGGTCTGCAGCGTCTCATCCGCGAGCACGTGCGCCTGGCGCAGGAGTTCGCGGCCTGGGTCGAGGCCGAGCCTGGGTGGGAGATCTGCGCGCCGCATCCCTTCTCGGTCGTCTGCTTCCGGCGCGAGGGTGGAGACGAGGAGAACGAGTCGCTGCTCGAGCGGGTGAACCGGACCGGCGAGATCTTCCTCTCGCACACGCGCCTGGGCGGCCGCTACGTGCTCCGCATGGCTATCGGGAACGCACGGACGTCCGAGAGCGACGTTCGCGCGGCGTGGGAGATTCTCAGACGCGAGGCAGAAAGGAGCTGAGCATGCTCATTACTACGGGGAACGACCTGCCCGGATACGAGATCGACGACGTGATCGGGGAGGTCTTCGGGCTCACGGTCCGGTCGCGCCATGTCGGCTCGCAGATCGGCGCGGGCCTGAAGTCGCTCGTCGGCGGCGAGCTCAAGGGGATGACGCAGATGCTCGGCGAGGGACGGCAGCAGGCCATCGACCGCCTCGTCCAGGAGGCCGAGTCGAAGGGGGCCAACGCCATCGTCGGGATGCGCTTCGACACCTCCGAGTTCATGGAGCAGGCGACCGAGATCTGCGCCTACGGAACAGCCGTCCGGGCGAGCAGGAAGTGACGCTCACGCGCCGCCTCCGGGCGTGGCGCGGTTTTCGGACAGCGCCTCGACCGCCGCGTCGTGCAGGGCGACGCGGTACCTCCAGAGACGCCGGCCTGTCGCCAGCAGCCGCTCCCGGATCGGGCCAGAGAGCTCTTCGAGCGTTCCCCAGCGTGCCGCCGATATCTCGCGAGTGTCGAGGGGTGCGAGCTCGGCGGCTCCGGGGCTCGCGGCGAGGACGTGCGTCTGCCAGGGGATGCGGAGCCGTCCGTGCCGGAACACGGCGACGGCGTGGACGAGGTAGCGATCGAGCGCGATCGGGATGCCGAGCTCCTCGAGCGCCTCGCGGCGCACGCCCTGCTCGAAGGGCTCGCCCTGCTTGAGACCTCCCCCCGGCGGCCGCCAGAGCCCCGGCTCGTAGTGGGGCTTGCGAATGAGCGCGACCTCCTCGCCGCGCAGGACGAAGAACGTGACGTCGTGGTGCCGGGCCTTGCCTGTGCTCACCAGCACGAGGTCGCGCTCGGCGGCCGAGATCTCGACGTCGAGCTCGAGCCGGCGAGGCTCTCCGTAGCGCTCGCGCACGGGCCTCAGAACTCGTTCGTCCACGTGCATCAGAGCTCTCGCAGGAGCCCGAGGACGCCGTCCGGTCCCTGGACGACGAGATCGGCGCGGTCGAGGAGCGCCCCGGGCGTCTCCGGCGACGAGACGGCGACCCGGACCGCGACGCGAAGGCTCGCCTCCTCGAGCCCCCGGAAGGCGTCGAGGTCGGTCGTGTCGTCGCCGGCATAGAGGGCGAGCTCGGCGCCGGACTCGGCCAGCAGCGCGCCCGCCGCCGTGCCCTTGTCCGCGTGGACTCTCGGGCGGATCTCGAGCACCTTGCGGCCGAAGCGGGCGTCGAGACCGGCCGCCTCGGCGTCGGCGGCGATCCGGCGGAGCGTGTCGAGCGCCGCCTTCTCGTCGGACGCCTCTCGGTAGTGCAGCGAGAGCGAGAGCCGCTTGTCCTCGACGGGCCAGCGCGCGACGATGCGGTCGCGGAAGCGGGCGACGTCGCGGGCGAGCTCGTTCGCCCCGGGCGCGAGCTCGAGCCCGTGGTTTCCGATGCAGCGCACCTCCTCCACGGCCACGAGGCGAGCGGCCTCCTCGCCCGAGCGGCCGCTCAGGCACGCGACGAGCAGGTACCGTCGCGCGAGACGCCGGAGCTCCGCCTGGACCTCGGGCGGGACGCGAGCGAGCTCCGGACGAGGGACGATCGGCGCGAGCGTCCCGTCCACGTCGAGCAGGATGGCCGTGGACCGGGGCGCTCCGACGAGAGGGGCGACGAGGGAGGCGACGTCCACCCCGAGGCGAGGTCAGCCCCGCGACCGTCCGAGGGCCGCGTCCGCCTTCTGCTTGAGGTCCTCGACGATCGCCGGATCGCGCAGCGTGGTCGTATCTCCGAGCGCATCGCCCTCGGCGATGTTCTTCAGCAGCCGCCTCATGATCTTCCCCGAGCGTGTCTTCGGCAGATCCTCGCCGAAGAGCACGGCGGCGGGCCGGGCGATCTTGCCGATCTTCTCCACGACGAACTCCCGAAGCTCCGCGGACAGCTCGTCGGAGGGCTCGTACCCGTCCTTGAGGAGCACGAAGCAGACGATGCGCTGACCGCGCTGGGGGTCGAGCGCTCCGGTCGCCGCGGCCTCGGCCACGGACGGGTGCTCCACCAGGGTCGATTCGATCTCGGTCGTCGAGAGGCGGTGACCGGCGACGTTGATCACGTCGTCGATGCGTCCCATGAGCCAGAAGTACCCGTCCTCGTCCTGCTTGGCGCCGTCTCCCGTCACGTAGACGTCGGGCCCGTACTTGGAGAAGTAGGTCTGCACGTAGCGCTCGTCGTCGCCGAACAGGGTTCGCATCAGCGTTCCGCCCGGATACGCGAGGTG
>CAZCIJ010000293.1:0-4334 GCA_964498265.1 uncultured Gaiellales bacterium
GCGGCGCTCGGTCGGGATCGCGGTCGGGCGCTTCAACGGCGACGTCACGTCGAAGCTCCTCGACGGAGCCTTGGCAGAGCTCGAGGCGGCGGGGGTCGTTCCGGAGGCGATCGAGGTGATGCCGGTGCCGGGGGCGTTCGAGCTGCCGCTGGCCGCGATGGCCCTCGCGAAGTCGAGGCGCTACTCGTGCGTCCTCGCGCTCGGTTGCGTGATCCGGGGCGAGACGCCGCATTTCGACTTCGTGGCCGCCGAGGCCGCGAGCGGGGTCCAGCTCGCCGGTCTCGAGACGGGAGTGCCCGTCGCTTTCGGCGTTCTCACCTGCGACACGCGCGAGCAGGCAGGCGAGCGCGCCGGGGGGTCGCACGGCAACAAGGGCTCCGAGGCCGCGCGCTCGGCGCTCGAGATGGTCGAGTCGCTCTCGGAGCTGCGGTCGACCCTCGCAAGCTAGTGCCCGGCCCCTCCAGCGAAGAACTGGCTATCATCGGTCGGTCATGTCTAAGGTCTGCTCCGTCTGCGGCAAGGGCCCGTCGTTCGGCAACAGCCGCAGCCACTCGATGGTCGCGACGAAGCGGAGGTTCGACCCGAACCTCCAGCGGGTTCGCGTGCTCGTGAACGGCGCCCCGAAGAGGGTGTACGTCTGCACCCGCTGCCTCAAGAGCGGCAGGGTCGAGAAAGCTCTCTGACGCCTGCGTACGGGACGGCCCGGCGCGGCCCGAACGTCGGATCCGCCCGTTGACCGATACTTCCCTCGTGCGGGATGGCGTGATCGAGGTGCTCGTCGTCGACGACAACGAGGTGTTCCGCGAGGCGCTCGAGCTCCTCCTCGGCCTCGAGAGCGACGTGCGCGTGATCGGCTCGGTCGGAGACGGCAGGGCGGCTCTCGAGGCGTGCAGGGCGCACGCGCCGGACGTCGTCGTCGTCGACTACCGGCTCCCGGACGACGACGGCGTCGAGACGACGCGGGCTCTGCGCGCCGCGTGCCCGGGCGCTGCGATCGTGGGCTTGACCGCCGCGGCGGGCGAGCCGGCCGTCGCCGCGCTCCTCGAGGCCGGCGCCGTCTCGTGCCTGAGGAAGGATCGCGAGCTCGACGAGATCGTCGCCGCGATCCGGGCGGCGGTCGGGGGTGGGCGCGCAGGCTGAGGACACGCTGGTCGCGCGCCGGTTCGCCGGCGTCGCGGTCGAGGGAGCCGGCCCGCGCCTGGCCCGTCCCGAGCGGCTCGACGCGCCGGTCGAGACGCTGCCCGGGGTCGGCCCGCGAACCGGCGCGAGCATGCGCGCGCTCGGCGTCGCGACGGTGGGCGACCTCCTGCTCTACCGTCCGCGCAGGTACGAGGCCCCCGCTCCGCGCGCGCGGATCGCGGATCTGCTCGCCGGGCAGGAGGCGACGATCGAAGCCGAGGTCGTCCGGGCGGCCATCCGGCCGACGCGGCGGCGGCGCCTCACGATGGTCGAGGCTCGCGTTCGCGACGACAGCGGCGGCATCCTCGCCGTGTGGTTCAACCAGTCCTGGCTGGCCGATCGCCTTCGGGCCGGGATGCACGTGCGCCTGCGCGGAGCCGTCGAGCGAGGATCGTTCGTCGTTCGCGACCACGACCTCGACCGGAGTGACGCGCTCACGCGCGTCACTCCGGTCTATCCCGCCAGCGAGGCGCTCTCGTCGAAGCGCATCCGCGACCTCGTTACCCGGGCGCTTCCGCATGTCCTGGATCTCCCGGACCCGTTGCCGGCCGGTCTGCGGGCACGCGACGGTCTCCCGCTCAGGCGAGACGCGGTCCGCGTGCTCCATGCGCCCGAATCCGCCGCCGAGGCCGAGCGCGGACGGAGGCGGCTCGCCTTCGAGGAGCTGCTCGCTCTCCAGCTCGGGCTGCTGCGCCGTCGCTCGGAGGGCGCGGGCGTGGCCGCGCCCTCGCTCGGGCCTCCCGGCGAGCTCGCGGCCCGCTACCGGGATGCGCTTCCGTTCACGCTGACGCCGTCGCAGGAGGCGGTGATCGCCGAGATCGACCGCGATCTCGCAGGCACCGAGCCGATGGAGCGCCTGCTACAGGGGGACGTCGGCTCCGGGAAGACCGTCGTCGCGCTCTACGCGCTCGTTCGGGCCGTCGAGAACGGGTACCAGGGCGCGCTGATGGCGCCGACCGAGACGCTCGCGGAGCAGCACTTCCTGACGATCGACGGGATCTGTACGGAGCTGGGCGTCCCGTGCAGGCTCCTCACGAGCAGCGTGTCGGCAGCCGAGCAGGCGGCGACGCGCCGGTCGCTCGCCGGCGCCGAGCCGGGGATCGTCCTCGGCACCCATGCTCTGATCCAGCACGGCGTCGAGCTGAGCTCCGTCGGCGTGGCCGTGGTCGACGAGCAGCACCGCTTCGGCGTGGAGCAGCGAGCCGCGCTGGTCGGAGACCGCTCGCCCCACCGGCTGCACATGACGGCCACGCCGATCCCGAGGACGCTCGCCCTGACCGTCTACGGGGACCTCGCCGTCAGCGAGATCCAGCGACCGCCGTCGGGGCGCAGGCCCGTCGTCACCGGCTGGATCACGCACGAGCGCTCGAGCGAGGCGTACACGCGGCTGCGGCGTCATCTCGCCAACGGACGGCAGGCCTACGTCGTCTGCCCCCTCGTCTCGCCGTCTGAGGCGATCGAGGCGCGCGCGGCGGAGGCAGAGGCGAAGCGGCTGCAGGAAGCCGAGCTCGCGGACTTCCGGGTCGGGTGCCTCCACGGCCAGCTGCGTACGGCGGAGCGCCGGCGGACGATGGAGGCCTTCGCGCGCGGGGAGCTCGACGTGCTGGTGGCGACGACCGTGATCGAGGTCGGCGTCGACGTGCCGAACACGACGATCATGATCGTGCAGGAGGCCGATCGCTTCGGCCTCGCGCAGCTCCACCAGCTCCGCGGCCGCGTGGGGCGCGGCGCGGAGCAGTCCTACTGCCTGCTCGTGTCGCGGCCGAAGGAGGAGCTCACCGAGGCCGCCTGCGAGCGGCTCCAAGCGCTCGTCGACACGAGCGACGGGTTCGAGCTCGCCGAGCGCGACCTCGAGCTGCGCCGGGAAGGGCAGCTGCTCGGCACCCGCCAGACCGGTCTCTCCGATCTCCGCTTCGCCCGCCTGCGCGCGGACAGGGCCCTCCTCGAGCGAGCCCGCCGGCATGCGCACGAGCTCGTGGACAGCCACGGGCCGCTCGACGACGAGGTGGAGCGGCTGTTCGGAGACGTGCCCGTCGAGAGCCTTGCCTGATCGGCTGGCAGCAGCTGGGTCGTCGACCGCGGAGGTGCTCAAGCTCCAGGCGGGAGCCCCGGTGGGATGCGTCCGCGCCGCGCTCGACGCGATGCTCCCCGCGATCTGCTGCCAATGAGGATCATCGCCGGCTCGCGCAAGGGAGCACGCATCTTCGCGCCACGCGGCCGGCGGACGCGGCCGACGCCGGACCGGGTGCGAGAGGCGGCCTTCAACCTCGCCGGCGACCTCGAGGGAGCGCGCGTGCTCGACCTGTTCGCCGGCTCGGGGGCGATGGGGCTCGAGGCGCTCTCCCGGGGAGCAGAGCGCGTCACCTTCGTCGAGCTCGACCCCGCCGCGGTCGAGACGATCAAGCGCAACCTCGGCAGGCTCGGCCTCGCGGGCGCCGACGTCGTGCGTCAGGACGCGATCTCCCGTGTCGAGTCCGACGCTCGTGCGGGAGCCCGGTACGATCTCGTGCTGATCGATCCGCCCCACCACATGCTCGACGATGCTCTCCGCCGGCTCGCACCGAACCTTCCCCTCGTCGTCGCAGGCGACGGGCTCGTCGTCGTCGCGTCGGCCGGCCGCGACCAGCCAGAGCTGCCGCTGCCCGTGCGGACGAGCCGGCGCTACGGATCCGTGCGGCTCACCGTCTTCGAGGCTTCGCCGTGAGTGACACCAGGCCCGTCGTGGCCATCTGCCCGGGAACGTACGACCCGGTGACCAACGGTCATCTCGACATCATCCAGCGGGCGGCGTCCATCTTCGATCGGGTCGTCGTCGGCGTCGTGCGCGAGCCCCCGCACAAGTCGCCGATGTTCCTCGTCGAGGAGCGCGTCGCGTTCGTGCGCGAGGCCGTCGCCGGGCTGTCGAACGTCGAGGTCGAGGTGTTCGGCGAGCTCGTCGTCGACTTCGCCCGCAGGTGGGGCGCGACGACGATGGTCAAGGGATTGCGCGCGATATCCGATTTCGAATGGGAGTTCCAGATGCACCACCTCAACCGGCGGCTCGCGCCCGAGATCGAGACCACGTACCTGATCGCAAGCTCGCAGTACAGCTTCGTCTCGTCGAGCGGCGTGAAGGAGATCGCCTCGTTCGGGGGAAACGTGGACGACCTGGTCCC
>CAZCIJ010000294.1:0-4280 GCA_964498265.1 uncultured Gaiellales bacterium
CCGCCGTGTGCACGCCCCCAGCCAGGCGTGCGGGTATTTCACATCAAGCCTCTAGACGATGTCGGCAGTCGCCAGCGTCCGGGCCAAGTCCTGGCGCGTCTCGCACGGGACGACCTCGACCGGCACGCCGTAGTCGCCGAGGCCGCGCGCCACGTCCGCGACGGGCAGGACGGCCCCGCTGCGCGCCGGGACGTACAGCCGCGAGGGGTAGGCATGGGAGGCGCGCCAGCCGCGCTCGCAGGAGACGACGGTGCCCCAGAGGGAGACCTGGCCGAAGATGCGCTCGAGCAGGCTGCGCTCCAGGCTGCGAAAGCCGAGCAGGTAGTCGGCGAGCGTCTTGACCTCGTCCGTCGCGTAGATGCCGCAGCGGCAGCGGTCGAAGGGCGGCTCATGCCGGGGACGGAGACGCCTGGGAAGGAGCGAGGGAGAGCGCAGGCATTCGGCGACGAACTCGGAGCGGACCGGCCAAGGGGTGTCGTAGACGACGCTGCTCAGCCGAAAGCTCTTTCCGTGCTCACGAACGATCCAGACGCGCCAGGCCACCACCGGCTCGACCAGATCGGGAGCGACGCTCACTCCACCGGAACCTTCTCGGGCTCCGGCCGCTCGGGAGCGGGCTCCTCCCGAGACGGCTCGCGCGGCACCTCTCGAGGGACGGGATCCTCGAGCGGCTCGACCGTATAGGTCCGCTTCGGCTCGCCGATCTCCATGGCGGTCCTCGACGTCATTGTAGAGCTCACGGCAAGCCGTCCGCGATAATCAGGTGACGGAGCGAGTCCACGATGCTCCGACGCCATCCGAGAGGAGGTCCCCGTGAATCGACTCGGCGAGAGCGTGGCGAGCGGGCTCGAGCACGTCGGCGTGCGGCGCGAGCCCCCTGCGGCCGCCGTCGTCCTCAACCGGCCCGAGAAGCGCAACGCGCTCAGCCTCGAGCTCATGCGCGAGCTCCTGGCCGTCCTGCGCGAGCTCGGTCGAGACGAGGACGTCCGTGCGATCGTGCTGGAGGGAGCGGGCACAGCGTTCTCGGCCGGCCACGATCTCGGCGAGATGGCCGGCCGCGACCTCGCCTTCTACCAGGAGCTCCTCGACGTCTGCGTGGAGCTGATGGAGGAGATCCATCGGCTTCCGAAGCCGGTGATCGCCAAGGTCGACGGGATCGCGACGGCGGCCGGGTGCCAGCTGGTCGCCGCGTGCGATCTCGCCCTGGCATCGGATCGGGCGCGCTTCGCGACGCCCGGGGTCAAGATCGGGCTCTTCTGCTCGACGCCCATGGTGCCGCTGACGCGCGCGATCGGGCGCAAGCGCGCGCTCGAGATGCTGCTCACAGGCGAGCCGATCGACGCCCGAACGGCGGCCGACTGGGGACTCGTCAACCGGGTGGTCGCCCCCGAGGAGCTGGATGCCGCCACGGCCGAGCTCGTGGAGCGCATCGAGCGGTCGAGCCCACTCGTCGTCGGCATCGGCAAGGAGGCCTTCTACGCGCAGATCGAGCTCGACGAGCACCGCGCGTACGACCTGGCGAGGACGGTCATGGCGATGAACGCCACGACCGCCGACGCGCAGGAGGGGTTCTGCGCCTTCCTCGAGAAGCGCCCGCCGGCCTGGGGCGCTGACCGACCGTAGGGTACGGCGCGCTACCCGGGTGGCCCCGACCCCCGCAGCCCGTACCTGAGGTCCTCGACCGGCACGAGGGAGCTCGGCGCGTGGTCCACCTGGAGCGTCGAGTGCTCGATCCCGACGTCGTGCTCCAGCATCTCCTGCAGGTCGCGACGGCGCGCGTGGCAGTCCTCGTCGCGCGCGACGAGGACGTGCGCGGAGAGCGCGGGGAAGCCTGACGTGATCGTCCAGATGTGCAGGTCATGGACCTCGACCACGCCGGGCACCCTTGCCATCCGGCGACCGACGTCCGCCGCGTCGATGCCCCGCGGCGCCTTCTCGAGCAGGACGTCGACGGCGTCGCGCAGCACGCCCCACGAGCTTGCGAGCACCGCGAGGCCGATGACGATGCTGACGACCGGATCTGCCTGGAGCCAGCCTGTCGCCATGATGACGGCGCCCGCGACGACGACGCCGGCGGATGCCAGGCCGTCTGCGAGCAGGTGCATCACGGCGGCGCGGACGTTGAGGCTGTCGGCGTGCAGGCGCCAGAGCAGGCCGCCGCTCGCCACGTTGACGGCGACCCCGATGCCGGCGACGAGCACGAGCCAGCCCCCGGCCACGTCCTCGGGCTCGGCGAGCCGCCGCCCCGCCTCGACGAAGATCCAGATCGAGGCGGCAACGAGCAGGACGCCGTTGGCGAGCGCCGAGAGGATCTCGGCGCGCTGGAGGCCGAAGCTGCGCTGCGGGGTGGTCGGTCGAAGCGCAAGGAGCGTCGCGAGCAGGGCGATGCCGAGCCCGGCCACGTCCGAGAGGTTGTGAGCCGCGTCGGCGAGCAAGGCGAGGCTGTCCGCGAGAACGCCGGCGATCGCCTCGGCGATCGTGTAGCCGAGGTTGAGCGCGAGCGCGATCCCGAGCGCGCGCGCATGGCCCGCCCGTGGGGGCGCGTGGGGGTGCGCGTGCGTCATCGTCGCTCCGCGGTCGCCATGGACCGCCCCAGCGTAGCCGGGCGATTGACCGGTGGCTCAGACGGAGCCGACGAGATGCGCCGCGCTTCGACCCCGCAGCTCGACCGGCACGTCGCGCAGGGCCCGGCGCTCCTCTTCGCTCAGGTCCCGGGAGCACGCCCAGCCGACGTAGCCGCAGCGCGGGCAGTGGCCTGCTCCGAGCGAGCAGGGGTCCCGGCCACGCCAGACGCGCGGGAGGCCGCACTTCAGGCACTCGACCAGGACCGGCACCGGTCCCGGTATCGCTGATCGGGGCGCGTCCCGCCACCCCTCTTCGAGTGACTGCGCCCCCGGAGACCGCCGATCGGCCGAGGATCACCTGCTCCGGCCGGCGCCTCGGTCGATCGGGGTCAGGACGACGTCAGTTCGACGCGCGCCGCCATGTCGGATGCGCCGTGCCGCCCCGGGCGTCGAGGAGCGGCAGGCCCAGATCGAGGAGGATCACCTCCGGGCTGTGGGCCCGTGCGTGCTGGACCGCCTCGAACCCGTCGCGCGCCTCGGAGCAGACGTCGAACCCCGCGTCCTCGAGGATCAGTCGCAAGTCGGCTCGGATGTCGGATCGTCCTCGACGGGACGCTGGGCACAACGGGCGCTGGCATGTCCGTCTCCTTCCGTACTCGGGCAACAAGAAAGCCCCGGCGAGCCGAGGCCTCAGAGCCAGATCCGATCACCGCCGCAGATGATCGCGACTCGGACTAGCACGACGGCGGGCGAGCGCAACCGCGGGAGCGGAAAGGACAAGGAACGTCGCGGCGCGGATCGACAGGGTCGGGTGCGGCCGTCGCTCAGCCGCGCGGCGGCTGTCTCTCGGCTCAGAGTCCGGCTCAGCCGCGTAAGAATCGTAGTGGCAGGATTCCTACATGCGCATCACCTCGAAGGGTCAGGTGACGATTCCCATCGAGATCCGGGAGCGGCTCGGGCTGCTTCCGGGGACGGAGGTCGAGTTCGACGTCGAGGACGACGCTGTGCGGCTCACGCGCGTCGCGAATGCTCCTGGGCGCGGCCAGAGGATCGTCGATCGCTTGCGCGGGCGTGCGACGACGAACCGGTCCACCGACGAGATCATGGCGCTCACGCGCGAGTGAGCGCGCTCGGCAGAGTCGTCCTCGTCGACTCGAACGTCCTGCTCGACGTCCTCACCCAGGATCCGGTTTGGTACGCCTGGTCTGCGGCTGCGCTCGCCGCTGTCGCCGACGAGAGCGTCCTTGCAATCAACCCGCTCGTGTACGCCGAGGTCTCCGTCGGCTTCGAGCGCATCGAGGAGCTCGACGAGACGCTGCTTGCCGAGACGTTCCTGCGCCTGCCCCTACCCTGGCCGGCCGCCTTCCTCGCGGGGAAGTGCTTCCTCGCTTACCGTCGGGCCGGCGGCGAAGGGCGCTCGCCGCTCCCGGACTTCTATATCGGCGCCCACGCGGCGGTCGAGGGGATACCGCTGCTCACGCGCGATGCCGGACGCTACCGCACGTACCTCCCGCGCCTGGCGCTGATCGCGCCCGATCAGGGCCCCGGCACGAGCTAGACGATTGATTCCGAATGGGCGTGCCCGCGGGGAGGGCATGCACCAAGCAGCGTGGTCGACTCGATCGGCGTCAAGGTTGGAGTACCTTGATGCCGATCGAGGTGGGCGCGATGCGCCGTGTGCAGGCCCCCAGCCGGGGGTGCGAGCCATTCGGAATC
>CAZCIJ010000295.1:0-4259 GCA_964498265.1 uncultured Gaiellales bacterium
AGCTTGGCCATCTCGTTGTCGGTCAGGTCGGTTACCAGGTAACCGCCGGCCTCTAGCTTCTCCAGCAATTGCCGGCGATCCGCGTCCGCGGCCACCTGCAGGCCGACAAAGATATGCGCCTCACCGCTGTTGGCGTAGCGCCCATCGCCTCCGGCGAAACGATAGTTGAATTCGGTGATGGCCCGATCGCCCAGGTCGCGGCAGAACTGCAGGTAACTGCCAGCGCGCTCGGGTATGGTCACCGCCAGCACCGCCTCGCGCTTCTCGCCGATTTCGGTGCGCTCGCTGATATAGCGCAGCCGGTCGAAATTGGTGTTGGCGCCGCTGCAGACGGTGGCCAGGACGGCGTTGCGGCTATCGCTCTGCTCTATGTATTTCTTCAACCCCGCCAGGCCCACGGCGCCGGCGGGCTCGGCGATGGAGCGGGTGTCCTCGAAGATGTCCTTGATCGCCGCGCAGATCTCATCCGTGTCCACGGCGACGACCTCGTCGACGTGCGCGCGCGCCAGCCGGAACGTCTCCTTCCCGACCTGCTTGACGGCGACGCCGTCGGCGAACTGCCCGGCGTGCGCGAGGGTGACGCGCCGTCCGGCGCGCAGGGAGCGCGCCATGGCGTCGGCGTCCACCGGCTCGACGCCGATCACCCGCACCTCCGGGCGAAGCCGCTTGACGTAGGCCCCGATGCCGGCGATCAGCCCTCCTCCGCCGATCGGGACGAACAGAGCACGAATCGGCTCGCGGCACTGACGCAGCACCTCCATCGCGATCGTCCCCTGACCCGCGATCACGTCCGGGTCGTCGTAGGGGTGAACGAACGTGAGCTTGCGCCGCCGGGCGAGCTCGATCGCCTGGGCATGCGCGTCGTCGTACGAGTCACCGTCCAGGACGACCCTCGCACCCAT
This sequence comes from uncultured Gaiellales bacterium, assembly GCA_964498265.1. Classification (GTDB taxonomy): domain Bacteria; phylum Actinomycetota; class Thermoleophilia; order Gaiellales; family Gaiellaceae; genus CAZCIJ01. The sequence goes on from CAZCIJ010000295.1 coordinate 903, forward strand.
GGTCGCGACGGCGTCGATCTTGATCTGAGGGGTCGTCACCGGCATGACGATCGTGGCCGGCGTCCTCAGCTGCTGCGCGGCGAGCGCGACCCCTTGCGCGTGGTTTCCGGCCGAGGCGGCGATGACTCCGCGGCGCAGAGTCGCCGCGGGAAGCTTCGCCATCTTGTTGTACGCACCGCGGAGCTTGAACGAGAAGATCGGCTGCAGGTCCTCGCGCTTGAGGAGCAGCCGGTTGCCCAGACGATGCGAGAGGCTCGCAGCCTCGTCGAGAGGGGTCTCGGTCGCGACGTCGTAGACGCGCGCGTTGAGGATCGCCTCCAGGTAGTCGCGCGCCATCGCCGTGAACTGTAGTGAGCGACGATGCCTTGCCCTTAGAGTGCAGGCGATGGGGCCCGCGACGACCACCGGCGCACGCGCTCGCCGAGCGGTCGCCCTGCTTGCGGGCGCGCTCGTGCTCGCCGCCTGCGGCGGGGACGGTCAGGAGGCGGCGACCACCGCGTCCGGTCCGGCGACGAGCGTCGCGGCGCCGGCCGTAACGAGCGGAGGGCCGCCCGGCGCCGACGGGGAGCCCGCCATCGTCGTCGAGACGCCCGCCGCGGGCGCAGCGGTCGAAAGCCCCGTGACCGTCGCCGGAACGGCCGACGTCTTCGAAGCGACCGTCACCGTGGTCGTTCGCGACCGCGGCGGCAACGAGCTGGCGCGGGACTTCACGACCGCGACGTGCGGCACGGGCTGCCGCGGCGAGTACTCGATCGAGCTGCCGTTCTCCGTCGAGGAGGAGCAGCCCGGGACGATCGTCGTGCAGGACGAGGACGCCTCGGGCGCCGGCGCGCCGCCTCACGTGGCCGAGCTCCCGGTCGTGCTCGTCGCCTCCTGATAGGGTGCCTGGCGTGGATCGGTGGCACCTGCCGACCGTCGAGGCGACCGGCAAGCGCGAGCCGCGCGTGCTCTTCTCCGAGTCCGCGTGCCGAGGCGTCGTCATCGACCTCCAGGCCGGCGATGCGATGGGCGAGCACCAGGTGCACGAGAACGCCCTCGTCGAGGTCGTGTCGGGCCGCATCGCGGTGGAGGCTGGGGGGCGCGAGCTCGAGTGCGGCGCGGGAACGCTCGTGCTCTTCGCACCCGGCGAGCGCCGCGCGGTGCGCGCGCGGGAGCCGTCTCGCATCCTGCTCCTGCTCGCGCCCTGGCCCGGGGAGGGCCACTACCAGGCCGGCGTCGACGCTCATCCCGAGCGCCTCCCAGAGCACGCGAAGGTGCCCCCGCTCGACGGCTGACGCGCCACGGCCGCGGCCCTCGAGAGCTCTGAGAGCGTATGTGCCGGGTCGACCGGCGGTCTACGGGTGCAGACGGAAGTTCTTGGTGATCGTGCGGTCGCCGCCCGTCCCCGCCTCGAAGATCTGCAGCGTCACGCCGTTCACGTACCCGGGGCGCTCAGCGAACTTCGACTTGTAGGCCAGGGAGTGGTACCAGGAGCACTGGCCGCCGGCCCCTCGCTCCGAGGGATCCTGGAGGCGCTTCGTGCCCCGCGTCTGGACCTCCAGCGTCCTTGACTTCGCTCCCTGGCGGTACTGGAACTCGGAGATCTGGACCTGGACGACCCCGGAGCCCGTGTAGCAGAGGAGGTAGTCGAGCTTCCAGGTCGGCTTGCGGCCGTACTTCAGGATGTCGATGTCGGCCTTCTGGAGCACGGGCTCCGGATAGGCCGCATAGGACGGCGCCGTGAGCACGAGCGCCGCCAGGATCGCGCCCCCGACCAGAACCAGCCGCTTCCTCATCCTCCGCTCCTTCCTTCGCTGACCAGCCGACATCCTATGCCGGATCGTTCCGAAACAGAAAACGGAGGCTGGGGGACGCCCTGGTGGCGTTGGCGGACGTCCCGATGCCACGCTCCAGCTCGTAAGAGTCCCGATCGGCGCGCGGGCAGGTGCGCGTCTAGCCGCCGTAGTGGAACGTCGGCCCGCCCGTGGCCTTCGCGGTGAGCGAGACGACGACGCCGTTGTCCGCACGCCCCCAGAGGATGATGACCTTCGACGTGGAGGCCGGGGAGATGAGCACGGCCGCGGGGTCGTCGAGCCGCCGGGCCTTCCGCAGCCCGCCCACGCCGGGGTCGAGGCCGGCGGTGACGTCGAGCACCGCGTTCACCCACGCCTTTCCGGTCGGCAGGCGTCCGCGGTGGGATGCCGCATAGCTCTTCGCCGCACGCCATCCGATCAGGAGGTTGTCGCGCACGATCCCGCAGGGTGAGCCGCATCGCTGGCGGGCAGCGGCGTCCGCAGGAGCGAGGGCGAGGCCGGCGAGCATCGCGCCGAGGACGACCAGCACGAGGGCTCTAGGGACCTGTCCCCTCGTGCGCACGGGCGAGCCGGTGCGCGTCATGTGACCGCACGCACCTTCGTGCGCACGAGCCGCGCCAGCGCCATCGCCCCGTCCGGCTCCAGATGCAGGCCGTCGGATGCGAACCACGGCTTCCCGCGGCTCTTCTTCGCCCAGTCTGCGATAGTGAGCGAGCGCCACCGCGAGGTCGCCTTGCGAATGACGCCGTTGATCAGCCGGTAGTTCTCGCGCGTCTCTCCGAGCGTCACCCAGATGACGTCGTCGACGCCCGCCCGGACGAGCGCGCGCATGACCTTGTTGAGCCCGGCACGGTAGGTCGAGGCCGAGTCGTTGTACCCGACCATGATGACCGCGACGTCGCCGAGCGCCCGCCGCTTCGACTTGACGACCTGCAGCGCCGTCGCCGGCGTCTCGCCCTGGTACGTGCAGCTCGGCTGCACGAGGCGGCGGCAGACCTTGAGGTCGAGCTGCAGCTTCACGCCCTTCCGAAGCACCCGCGTCGCGCTGTCGACGTAGAGGAGCGAGGCCGCAACCGAGTCGCCGATGAACGTCACCTTCGGCTTCGCAAGCTCGCGCGCCCCCGCGCCTGCGGCGAAGGCGCTCGCGACCACGGCCGCCGCGAACGCGCAGGCGAGGAGTCTCATCCCGTGAGGCTAGCGGCAACGCCGGGCGTCGTGGTGGGGAGAGCTGCCTCAGCGCTCGGTGCGGAGGTCGTTCTGCCGGCCGATCACGAACCACACGCCGTGCACCGGCTCCGTCCCCGTGTTGCGCAGGCAGTGCGGCACGGTCGAGTCGAAGCAGACCGCGTCTCCGGGCCCGAGCTCGTAGGTGTCGAAGCCGACAGTCACCTCGAGGGTACCGCTCAGGACCAGCCCGTACTCCCGGCCCGAGTGGCGGATGAACCTGTCGCCCTGGCTCGAGGACCCGCCGACCTCGTAGACGACGTACAGGAAGTCGGCGCCCTCGTCCGCCTGCGGCGTCAGCCTCTCCAGCGGGATCCGACCCAGGTCCGGCTCCAGGTGC
>CAZCIJ010000296.1:0-4256 GCA_964498265.1 uncultured Gaiellales bacterium
GCTCGACTGCGCCGAAACCGAGCTCGTCGTCCTCTGCGTCCCCGACCGGGCGATCGCCGGAGTGGCGGCCGCGATCCCCGTCGGACCCTGGGTTGCGCACACGAGCGGCGCCGTCTCCGTCCGGGCCCTCACCCCGCACGAGCGGCGCTTCGCGCTGCACCCGCTGCAGACGTTCCAGCATGGCCTCGGCCCCGAGCAGCTCGACGGCGCGTGGTGCGGGGTCACGGCCGAGTCGGCTGAGGCCGACGCTGCCGCAACGCAGCTCGCCGCCCTCCTCGGTCTCCGGCCGTTCCCGCTTGCAGACGACGGCCGGCCTCTCTACCACGCGGCGGCGACGCTGGCGGCGAGCTTCCTCGTGACGCTGCACCGTGCCGCGTCCGACCTGATGGAGGCGGCCGAGGCTCCGCCGGAAGCGCTCGAGCCGCTCATGCGCCGGACACTGGACAACGGCTTCCAGCCCACGGGGCCCTTCGCCCGCCGAGACCACGAGACGGTCGAGCTCCACCTGCGGGCTGTCGCGGAGCGGCGGCCGCAGCTGGTTCCCCTCTACCGGGCCCTCGCCCAGGCCACCGAGGCCCTCGCGGTTCGATGAGGGCCGTCACGACGATCGGTGCGCTCCGGGCGGCGCTTCGGCCGCTGCGAGCAGGCCGTAGCGTCGGCCTCGTGCCGACCATGGGCTCCCTTCACGAGGGGCACCTCACGCTCATCTGCGCCGCCCGCCGTGAATGCGACCTCGCAGTGGTGAGCAGCTTCGTCAACCCGATCCAGTTCGGGCCGGACGACGACTTCGGCTCCTACCCCCGGGACGCGCGGCGCGACGCCTCGATCGCCTCCGACGCCGGAGTCGACGTCCTCTTCGCGCCGACCGAAGCCGAGCTGTACCCCGAGGGCTACCAGACCTGGGTCGAGGTCGATGAGCTCGGGCGGATCCTCGAGGGCGCCGCCAGGCCGGGGCATTTCCGGGGCGTCGCGACGGTGTGCCTCAAGCTCTTCAACATCGTCCAGCCCGACCGCGCCTACTTCGGCCAGAAGGACGCTCAGCAGGCAGCCGTGGTCGAGCGCATGGTCTCAGACCTCGACCTCGAGCTCGCCGTACGGGTCCTGCCGACCGTCCGCGACGCGGACGGGCTCGCCCTCAGCTCCCGCAACGCGTACCTGAGCCCGGAGGAGCGCACGCAGGCCCTCGCCCTACCGCGCGCGCTGCGCACGGGCTTCGAGGCGCACCTGGTCGACAGGGACCCGGTGACCGCCGCGCGGGCGATCCTCGCGGACGCGCCCGGCATCACCACCGACTACGTCGAGATCGCCCCATTCCGCGGGCAGCGCGTCCTCGCCGCCGCCGTGCGCGTCGGCCGCACGCGCCTGATCGACAACGTCGTCCTCGACGGCGACGGGTCCGCAGGATGGGGAGACGGGGACGCTGCGGCCGAACCCCAGAAGACAAGCCTCTAGAGATCGACCGAAGGAGACCGACATGGGAACGTCCCTCACCGGCAAGCTCGCCCTCACCGAGCTTGCCGAGATGAAGCGGCGGGGCGACAAGATCGTCATGGTCACCGCCTACGACATGCCCGGCGCGCGCTTCGCGGAGGATGCGGGGATCGACGTGATCCTCGTCGGCGACACGGCGGCGATGGTCGTCCTGGGCCACGAGGGGACGACCGTGCCCGTGACCATGGACGAGATGCTCTTCCTCACGCGTACGGTTGCACGCGCCGCACGCCGGCCGGTCGTCGTCGGCGACATGCCCTTCGGCTCCTACCAGGTGTCGTCCGAGGAGGCCGTTCGCAACGCGATCCGGTTCGTCAAGGAGGGAGGCGCCGACGCCGTCAAGCTCGAAGGCGCGGGGGCGATGCTTCCGCGCGTGCAGGCCATCGTGGATGCCGGCGTCCCCGTGATGGGACACGTCGGCCTCACGCCGCAATCCGCCACCAAGCTCGGAGGCTTCAGGACGCAGGGCAAGACGGCCGGCGCGGCCAGGCAGCTCGTGACCGACGCGCGTGCGCTCGAGTCCGCCGGCTGCTTCGCGGTCGTGCTCGAGGCGATTCCCTCGGTCGTCGCGGCTCGGATCACCGAGCAGCTTTCGATCCCCACGATCGGCATCGGCGCCGGCGCCGCGTGCGACGGGCAGGTGCTCGTCTACCACGACCTGCTGGGGCTCACGGAAGGGCACCTGCCGCGGTTCGTCAAGCGCTACGCGAACCTCTCGCGGGAGATCCGCGACGCGCTCGAGCAGTACGCAGCCGAGGTCCGTAGCGGAGCGTTCCCGGACGAGGAGCGCTCCTACACGATGCCCGTCGAGGAGGTGACGCTGTTCGAGGGCGGCCTCGGGTAGGCTCCCGCGCGTGAGAAACCGGCTACCGGCCTCGACCGTCGAGGCGCTCATCGTGCTCGCCGTGCTGACGATCGCGCTCGCAGGAGCCGGAGCGGGCATCGGGATCTGGCTCGCCGATCAGAGCGGCGCAGCCGAGGCCGCCGGCCCGGCGACCACCGCGGAGACCGCGGCACCGCCTGCCGCAACGGAGACCGCGCCGCCCGAGACCGGCGAGACCGAGCCCGGGACGACGGCGGAGACGCAGGAGGCGCCGGAGACCGAGACCGGGGGCGGCGGGGGCGAGGGCGACGCCGCAGCCGGGGAGGAGGTGTGGCTGCAGGCCGGCTGCGGGAGCTGTCACACCCTCGCGGCGGCAGGCTCGACCGGGACGATCGGCCCGAACCTCGATCAGGCCCAGCCGTCGTACGACCTCGTCGTCGAGCGCGTGACGAACGGCGCCGGAGCGATGCCCGCCTTCGGCCGGCAGGGCATCCTCGACGAGCAGCAGATCCAGGACGTCGCCGCCTACGTCGTCCAGTCCACGCAAGGGTGAACCGGAAGTTCGCCCTGCGGTGAGCCGAAGGTTCTCCGGGTCGTGAACCGGAGGTTCGCCCGCGCAGCGGACGGCGAAGCCGGCCGCGAAGGGTCCAGCGCCGGCGAAGCCGGCGCGTATCGGTTCGCCGCCCCAAGCCGCTAGACCCCGCGTCCGACGACGACCGCGAGCAGTCCGAGCCCGAGCAGGGCAAGCGCGGTGACGAGCATCGCGCCGAGAGACCGTGCCGTCGTCCAGGCGTGAACCTCCCGCACGCCGACCAGGACGAGCGTGAGCGACCACACCGCGAACGCGAGGCCGATGCCCGTGAAGATCCACGTGCCCGTCCCGTCGTCCGCTCCGCCGGTCCGGAAGTTGTCGCTGCCGTAGACCGCAAGGCGGACCGGCCAGACGAGCAGCAGCGAGAGCGCGAGGGGCGCGAGCGCGTAGGCGAGGATGTGCCGCGCCTGGCGGTAGCTTCCCGTCCCCTTCGCGCCGCGGACGCCGAGGTAGAGCGCCGCGCCGGCCAGCCAGTAGCCGGCGAAGCCGTAGATCCCGCCGCCGAGGAACGCGAGCACGGCAACGAGCAGACCGTCCACGCCCGGCTGATCGAGGAACTCCCGCGAGGTCGTGGAGAAGGAGAGCACGGCCGCGACCCCGGCGAGGAGCGCGAGCAGCAGCGCCGGCTCCTGGCGAGCCGAGGCTGCCTTGTCGGAGTCATCGCGCATCGCCCGGAAGACGGAGCAGGGGCTCTGGAAGACCATCGGCACCCGCAGCCACCACTCCCGCTGGAGCGAGTCGGTCGTGGACCGTGCGCCGGTGCTCACGCCCCCAGGGTAGTCGCAACGGCGCGCTTCGCTCCGGAGCGCAGCGTCCGAGATCTCACCGGCGATGGCGCGCCTTGCACTCGACCGCCTCGAGAACGCTCCGGTCAAGCCGGGGCGCCACCGAGAGCTTGGACTGGAGGCGTGGCGGATCGCCGATCTGCTCGGCTGGGCGAAGACGTACGACGCGGAGTACGTTGCGCTCGCGAGCTTGCTGGGCGCGCGGCTCGTGACCGCGGATCGCCGGCTTCGCCGCGCAGCCGACCGGCTCCGATTCGTGATCGGTCCGAGCGAGCTCTGACTACGCCGCCGCCGGCACCGCGGGCAGGACCGCGCGCAGGAACTGTCCGGTGAAGCTCTCCGCGACCTGGGCGACCTCCTCGGGAGTCCCGGTCGCCACCAGGTCGCCGCCCTCCTCTCCCCCCTCGGGCCCGAGGTCGACGATCCAGTCCGCCTGCTTGATCACATCGAGGTTGTGCTCGATCACGAGGACGGTGTTCGCTGCCTCGACGAGGCGCTGGAGGACGTCGAGGAGCTTCTCGATGTCGGCGAAGTGCAGGCCCGTCGTCGGCTCGTCGAGCACGTA
>CAZCIJ010000297.1:0-2979 GCA_964498265.1 uncultured Gaiellales bacterium
TGCTCGAGCACGTGCGCAACTACGAGGCGCTGCTGGGGCGGATCGCGTCCTGGCTAGAGCCGGACGGCCGCTTCTTCTGCCATATCTTCACCCACGAGCGGCTCGCGTACGCCTACGAGGACGGCTGGATGGCGCGGCGCTTCTTCACCGCCGGGACGATGCCCTCGGACGACCTGCTGCCGCGCTTCGACCGCGACCTCGCACTCGAGGAGCACTGGCGCGTCTCCGGCCTCCACTACGCGCGCACGGCGGAGGCGTGGCTCGCGCGGCTCGACGCGAACCGCGCCGAGGTCGAGCGCGTCGTCGGCCGCGCCAATGCGGCGGAGTGGCGCGTCTTCTTCCTCGCCTGCGCCGGCCTGTGGGGCTACCGCGGCGGCCGCGAGTGGCTCGTCTCCCACTACCGGTTCGCGAAGCGCTCGGGCAGCCAGCGGCGCACGTAGGCGCCGTCCGGGTCGTGGAGCCGCGCCTGCCGCTCGGCGTTGAAGCGGCGGTTCGGGCGCGTGTCGGCGCCGGTGCCGGCGACCCACTGCCAGTTGCCGCTGTTGGAGGCGGCGTCGCCGTCGACGAGGTGCGCCATGAAGTGGGCCGCGCCGAGCCGCCAGTCGATCCCGAGCTCCTTCGTGAGGTACGACGCCGCGACCATCCGCTGCCGGTTCGGCATGAAGCCCTCGGCGAGGAGCTGCCGCATCGCGGCGTCGACGAACGGGACTCCCGTCCGCCCGTCCTTCCACGCTGCGGCAGCCGCCGCGTCGTCGCGCCACGCGCAGCGGCCCGGACGCATGTCGCGCCACTCGAGCTCCGGCTCGGCGGCCAGGAGCTGCGCGAAGAAGTCACGCCAGCAGAGCCCGCGCAAGAGCTCCTCGTCCGCGCTGCGCGCCAGTTCGGCCGGCGAGACGATGCCGAGGTGGAGGAGCGCCGAGAGCGGCGCCTCCGGCTCGGGCAGGCGCGGCCCCGAGGCGGCCGGCGCGGGCAGCGGGCGGGCCCACCAGGCGCGCCAGTACGGCGTGAAGACGCGGTAGTGGTCTTTCCCGGCGGGCGCGAGCTCGCCCGGCGGCGCGATCGTGATCCCGGAGGAGGTGCGCAGCTGGAAGCGCTCGCGCAGCCGGCGCTCGCGCCGGCGCGCGTAGGCGCTCACGTCCTGGCTCAGGTACACGGTGTCGGGCTCGAAGCGCGCGACCTCCTCCGCCGGGTCGCCGTGGAGGACGACGAGCCCGATCGCCTCCCGCAGCTGCCGGAGTTGCGCGCGGAGGAGCGCCGTTCGCCGCGCGCTCACCGCAAGCAGCCGGTCGTCGAGGATGAAGAGCGGCACGAAGCGGGCGCACTCGCGCTGCGCCGCCGCGAGCGCCGGATGGTCGTGGGCGCGGAGGTCGCGCGTGAAGAGGACGACGCCCGTGCGGCTCATCCGAGCAGCTCGTCCAGTCGCCGCGATCGATACGAGAACAGTGCTCGGAGGAAGGCGCGGTGGAGCGGCTCGAGCACCTGCGCCGCAACGCCGCCGTGCAGGCGGTACTCGATCCGGTCGCGCACCTCGGTTCCGCCCGCGACCTCAGCCAGCTCGTGCCGGTGGCGCCAGAGACGGTACGGGCCGAAAACCTGCTCGTCGGCGAACCCGCGCGGCGGATCCCAGTCGGTGACCTCGGCGACCCACGAGACCGGGCCGACCCGGTAGCGCAGGCGCGAGCCGAGCTCGACCCGCGCAGGCGCGTCGACGATCCGGAACCGCAGCAGTGGCGGCGTTAGCCGGGAGAGGTTGGCCGGGTCGGCGAAGAGCCCGAACGTCTCCACCCGGCTGCGCCGGACGGTGTGGCGGAACTCGAACGATCGCGCCGGCGCCGCCGCCGCCTCGCGGGCGATCCCGGCGAGCATGCCGCGGAAGACGACGGTGTGCAGCGGCAGGAGCGCGTACCAGTAGAGGAGCCCGCGGCGGCCGGACGGGTCGAAGATGGCCGTCTGCCGGATCCGCGACCGCGTCTCGTCGCCGTCGACCTCGAACTGGAGCCACGCCCGCCCCGGCATCCGCATCTCGGAGCGAAGGCGGAGGAGCCGATCGGGCTCGTAGGCCTCGACGCGCCAGAAGTCGAGCGTGGAGCCGACAGCAGGCGTCTCGGGGTGGGGGCGACCGCGGCGGAGGCCGACACCGCCGGCGAGCAGGTCGAGGACGCCGCGCAGGCGCCAGAGCGCGTTGCCGTAGTACCAGCCCGCGGCGCCACCGATCCTCCGGATCGGCGTGAACGCCTGCGCCGGAGGCACCGGTACCTCGAGCTCGCGGGAGTCGATCCGCCGCCGGCGGCGATCAGGCTGCTCGGCGCGCTCGGCGAGCGCCCGCTCGATCGCCTCCCGGTACCCGCACGGCCGGATCGGGAAGCGTGCGAGCGCGCTCGGGTCGCGGACGACGGTCTCGTGCGGGAGGCTCGCCACCAGCTTCCGGCCCACGCGTGCGTGCACGGGCGTGACGAGACCGAGCCAGAGGCTCGAGAGGCGGGGGGACAGCACCGGCACCGCGATCAAGAGCCGCCGGAGCCCGCGCTGGCGTGCGTACTCCCGAATCATGTCTCCGTAGGTCGCGACGTCGGCGCCGCCGATCTCGAACACCTCGCTCCCCGCGGGCTCGAGGTCGAGCGCCGCGACGAGGTACGCGATCACGTCTTCGATCGCGATCGGCTGCGCGCGCGTCCGGACCCAGCGCGGCGTGACCATGACCGGCAGCCGCTCGGTGAGGGAGCGGACGAGCTCGAACGAGAGGCTTCCCGAGCCGATCACGATCGAGGCCCGGAACTCGATCGTCTCGACGCCGGTCGAGGCGAGCAGGCGGCCCACCTCCTGGCGGCTGGCGAGGTGCGGCGAGAGGCCGGGTCCGCGGCCGAGGCCGCCGACGTAGACGATCCTCTGGACGCCGGCCTCACGCGCCGCCGCGGCGAAGGTCGCCGCCGCCTGGCGGTCGCGCTCCTCGAAACCGTCGGGCGCGCCCATGGCGTGGAT
>CAZCIJ010000297.1:2989-4214 GCA_964498265.1 uncultured Gaiellales bacterium
AGTAGGCGACCTCGACGCCGGCGAGCGCACGGCGCACGTCCGCGGCGTCGAGCGCGTCGCCTTCGACGACCTCGACGCCGGGTCGCGCGGGAATCGCCTCGGGCCGCCGGGCGAGGCAGCGGACGCCTTCGCCGCGCTCGAGCAGCGCGGGGAGCAGCCGGCCGCCGACGTACCCGGTCGCCCCGGTGAGGAGGATGCGTGGTGCAGTACCCATTGCGGGACAAGGACTATACAGAATCTAGACAGAGCGCGTGATCGCCTGGGCGGCGGTGACGAGGTCGCCGTCGAGGCGGTCGACGCGCAGCCGCGCGCAGAGCTCGTCGGACGCTCCTGCGCCCGAGAGCACGAGCGGCGCGGTGTCGGCGAGCCGGCGCAGCTCCGTCGCCTCGGCCTCGAGCAGCGAGGAGTCGACGCTCGCGACGACAACGAGCCGTGGGTCGGTTGCTGCGGTCGCCCGGCTCAGCGTGGAGAGCGGCGTGTCGGCGCCGAGGAAGAGGATCCGCCAGCCGTGCGAGCGGAGGAGGAGGCCGAAGGCGATCAGGCCGATGTCGTGGCGTTCGCCGGGGGCGCAGGCGAGGATCGCGAGCGGACCGCCGCCGCGCCCCCAGAGGCGCGCGAGCGCGAGCAGCCGCTCGCGAATGAGGTTGCTCGCGAAGTGCTCCTGCCCGACCTCGAGCTCTTCGCGTTCCCACTCGTCTCCGATCTCTCGCAGAACAGGAAGGATCAGCTCCCGCAGAACGGTCTCGAGCGCGAAGCCGGCGAGCGCCTCGTCGACGATGGAGTGCACGGCCGCCTCGTCGTACTCCCGCGCGGCGGTGAGGATGCGGTCGCGCACATCCTCGAGCAGGCCCTCCGCAGGCCGCGCTTGCGCAAGCGCGTGGCGTGCGGCTTCGGCCGCCGAGAGGCCCTCGTCGAGCGCGCGCTTCATGCGTGAGACGCGCTCTGCGTCCTCGCTCGTATAGAGGCGGAAGCCGCCCTCCGAGCGGATCGGCTGCAGCAGCCCGTAGCGGCGTTCCCACGCGCGCAGAAGCTCCGGGCTGACGCCGACCCGGCGGGCGAACTCGCCGATGCGAAGGGGTGCAGGGCCGACAGCCACCCGCTGACTATACACAACCAGGACAAAAACTTGACAAAGCGCAGGCCTCTGCCTATTATCGTACAGATATCGTCCAGAGTCTGTTCAGATATTGGGAAGAGGAGGCTAGATGGAACAGAACATCGTCGA
>CAZCIJ010000298.1:0-4187 GCA_964498265.1 uncultured Gaiellales bacterium
TGGACGGTGGCCCGGCCCCGCCGGATCTCAGGGCCTCGCGCAGGCGCGGCGTCAGCCCCATGAGGATGGACGGGCCTCGTCCACGATTGCATCGTACATGCGGTAGGAGTCACCGCATCCGAATGGAGCTCGACGCACTCGCCCGCGTCGAGCACGACCGCGGCGATCTCTGCGTGGGGCGACGTTGAACCCGGCGCCAGGCGGTTGCTGAACCCCAGGTAGGAGTTTGGCGCCGAACCCCTGGGCGAGGTCGTCGCTGTTGGCGATGTTCGTGAAGCGGCCGCACACGGCCGCCGGCGGTGCAGCGATGCCACCGAGGAGACGGCACCGAGGAGTTTCACCGGGGCGGGGGCATGTTCGAGTGCTGAGGCCGTCTGGGGGCGTCCCCTCGAGGGCATCTGCGCTGGTGTGTTCGACCCCGTATGCGTCTTCGGGTTGCCTGCACAACACTGAGAGTGGCGTAGGGTCACTGCCCTCTTCTTTCGAGGGGCAAAAGGGACTGGGTGACGGTCAGCCTGCCAGCGTCACCTCGATCCAGCCCTGGTTCGCGCTCTGTGCATGTTCGTCTCCCTCCCAGCCCTCTGGCGTGTTGTCGGGATCCCAGTAGGCAAGCGCCATCCGAACGGGTCGAAACGCGCGAGCGCGACAACACAGCCCGCGCCCGCATCCGCTAGCAGGGCGGGCGAGCACGGCGAAACCGAGGGCAGCCGGACCTCCGGTCTCGCTGGCCTGAGCACGGCCTCGACCCTCGCGAGGAAGGCTCTCCCGAAGGCAACAACCTCACGGCCTCACCGCCATCCGCGGGCATATCCTGATCAGCCACGCCGGGGTGACAACGAAGTGGCAACGGAAGCCACAGGAAGGCCAGGTCGTCGCCCTCGAGCTGGCAGCCGAACGAGCCGAACCCTCCCACCGCCGCGGATGTCCACCGCATCGACGACAGGATCGGTGTGAGCCGACGCGGTTCGGCCCCGGCGGGGGTGACGACGACCTCGAGCGAATCCACGCCCATCATCGTGCCCGATCGAGCGGCTACCGGCCCCGGTGTGCAAGACCGGAGCGCGCAGGGAAACCCCTGCAAACAGGTGGGTGCGCGACAGTCGAGAGGCAGCCGTCCCGGCCGTCGGTTAGTGCACACTACGGGCGTGGACGAGCCGCTCCCCGAGAAGCTCGAGGCGGTCCTCGACGCCCACCCGGTACGGCCAGTGCTCGAGTACGTCGGCCGCCGGCTCGGCCTCGCCGTCGACGGTCAGAGCGTGCTCGACGTCACCTATCAGGCCGGCCGTGTGCGCGCCGTGCGCACCCGGTTCGGGCCGATGGGAGTGCTCGGGCTTGAGGAGCTCGGCCAGCGGCCCGCCCCGCCGCTCACGTGACGATGTTGGATCACGCACGGGATCGCAAAGGTCCTGCAAGCGCAGGTTTCCATCCGGGGCCGCCGCTACCCTCCCGAGTCGAGAAAGGGGGACGACCGTCGCGAACAGTCGCCCCCCCACCAGTCAACGTGCCCCGGTCGTCTAGAGGTCTAGGACGCCCAGCTCTGACCTGGGTAACGCGGGTCCGAATCCCGTCCGGGGCACACCCTTCTTCGGGAGAGTACAGCCATTCCCTCCGGCGCGCACCACTGGCGGGAGGGTAATGCAGGCTTCGGACGGACTTAGCTCCCCGGCCGCTGCCCCGCCATCTTGACGACGACACGCGCGAGCCGGCACGTGGGGCATGTCACGCTGCAGTCCTCGTCTTCGTAGGCCGCCACGATCGACGACCGGGCGCCGGGAACGTGCCTGACGTCGCAGCGGCACACGTCGACGCCGACGCGCTCCTCGAGCTGCTCGATCCCGCGTGCGATCCTCTCCTTCGACGGTCTCATCGTGAACCTCCGTTCAGGCTAGCCTCGAGCCGCTCAAGCCTCGTCGCCAGCTCGGCGGTCTCAGCCAGGTCAAGCGTCTTCAGCAGGCCGAGCGCCGCGCGCAGCCGCACCGCCTCGTCCTTCGCGTCGAGCAGCCCCTCGACTACCTCAGCGGCACGCTCTGCCGCAATCGCCAAGCGACGAACGGCGACATCGAGCTGCCCGCGTCGGAGCTCGGCGAGCTCCTGCCTCTCAGCGGCGAGCTTCTCGGCGCGAGCACGGCCACCCTTCGAGCGGCTATCGCGAGTGGCGACCTTCCCGAGGTTCTCACCGCGTGCCATGTGCTCAGTCGTGCTCGCTCGTGCTCGGTCAACTCAGCGCGTGGTGCAGGTCCTCGCGCTCGACACGGTTGTGTTCCTGCACGACCTCGCGCCGGCGCTTCTTCGCCTGAGCGGCAGGTCGCGCTCTCCTGCTCTCCGTCTCATCGGTCCTCTCCCCTCGCCTGGATACGGGCGTCCTCGACGAGCATGTCCGCGACCGCGTTTTCCTCGAGCGCCAACGCTTCCGCCCGCTGCAGCGCGTCCGCCAGCTGCTCGTAGGTCTCCTTGCCCGGCGCGATCCCGTCGCGGAGCATCAGGTGCTGCGCCAGCACGTACGTCAGCGCGCTGCCGCGTTCGCTCTCGATTCCCCGTCGGCGCGCGACATGCTGGGAGAGCCCGAAGCGGATCTCGGCGGCGAGGCTGCGCTCTGACTCAGCGGCGAGCTCGCGCAGCTCCTCGACGAGCTCGAGCGGCACGATCGGTCTGTAGATGTTCGCCATGCCGCTAGTGTACACGTGTGTACACTACTCAGGCCGGCGGGAAGTCATCGTGGTGGTCGACGGTGGGGCCTCAGGGTTCACCGCACTCCCATGGGAGTCCTCTCCTCTAAGGGCCGAGGCGCCGCAGATAGCGGAGGGCCTCGGCTCGCCCGATAACGACGACGGGCCGCCCCGCAAGACGGCCCGCGTCGCATGTCCGACACTTCGAATCATGCCGTGTGGAGGGCTCACGTTTCCAAGGAGCGTTTCCAAGCGGGCGTCTGCTGCCGCTCGCCCGGCGGGAATGTGCCGGTGAGCGGGGAAAAGGAAGGCCCGCCACCCGGAGGGGTAGCGGGCCACTGTAGCCCCTCCGGCGGCCGCGCCCGCCCGGACCGCGCCTACGAGCCGTGGTCGCCGCGCTCGCGCAAGCTCTCGAGAACGCCTTCGAGGTCAGCCTCGGCGACGAGAACGCGCCTCGGCTTCGAGCCCTCGAATCCCGAGATGATCCCGCGCCGCTCGAGCATGTCGACGAGACGCCCGGCGCGCGTGTAGCCAACGCGCATGCGGCGCTGTATGAGGGAGACGGAGGCGGTCTGGGTCTGCACGACGACCTCGATCGCCCGTTCGAGCAGCGGGTCCTCGTCCGGATCGAAGGCCCCGTCGTCGTCGCCGCCCTCGGCGTCGTCGGCGCGAGCGGCGAGCAGGGACTCGTCGAGGCGCTGCTCCCGCTGATTGCGGCACCGCTCGACGATGAGGGCGATCTCCTCCTCGCTGACGTAGGCGCCCTGAACGCGCTGGAGGCGTGAGGTTCCGAGGGGCTTGAAGAGCATGTCGCCCTGCCCGAGGAGCGCCTCGGCGCCGGCCTGGTCGAGGATGACCCGGCTGTCCGTCTGGCTCGAGACGGCGAAGGCGATCCGGGAGGGAACGTTCGCCTTGATCATGCCCGTGATGACGTCGACCGAGGGCCGCTGCGTCGCCAGCACGAGGTGGATGCCCACCGCGCGCGACTTCTGTGCGAGCCGGATCACGGAGTCCTCCACCTCCTGCGGCGAGATCATCATCAGGTCTGCGAGCTCGTCGATGACGACGAGAAGGTAGGGCACGGGCTCGTCGCCGCGCTTCGCCGCGCCGCGGTTGAGCTCGGCGAGGTTGCGTGCGCGGACCAGGCTCATGCGCTCGTAGCGGCGGTCCATCTCCTCGCAGACGTTCGCGAGGACCGCGGCGGCGCGCTTCGGGCTCGAGACGACGGGCGTCAGCAGGTGCGGGATCGACTCGTAGAGGCCGAGCTCGACGCGCTTCGGGTCGACGAGGATCATGCGCACGTCGTCCGGGGTGGCACGGAGCAGCACCGAGCAGAGCATGGTGTTGATGCAACCGGACTTCCCCGAGCCGGTCGTCCCGGCTATGAGGATGTGCGGCATGCGCGCGAGGTCGGCCCACACGGAGGCGCCCGAGATGTCCTTGCCGAGCCACACCGACACCGGGCTCGCGCTCGCCGGGGGGTCGTCGAAGATGTCCCCGAGCGTGACGAGGTTCGGCGCG
>CAZCIJ010000299.1:0-4143 GCA_964498265.1 uncultured Gaiellales bacterium
GCTCGTCGGGGCGCAGGTAGAAGACGTCCTCGCGATCCCGGAGAAAGCCGTGGCTGGCAAGCAACGCTCCGAACTCGCGCACCGTGTTCCAGAAGATCGTGTGGTACCAGTGGTCGATGTAGAAGCCGTGATCCTCGACGTGGGGAAAGACCGTTCGCGCGAGCGCGAGGCTCTCGTCGAAGGCGCCGCGCGCATCGTGCGGGAGCAGCGCCCGGTACTCGGAGGTGACCCGTCCGCGCTCGGCGGCCAGCGCCTCATGCGGGCGGGAGACGTCCTCGCCGGCCTGGAGACGGTCGATGTAGGAGACGATCGTCGCGATCGGCAGTGTCGGGTCGTCGATCCAGGAGCGGTGGTGGTGGTAGCAGCCGTTTCCGTAGGAGAAGCAGAACCAGGGATTCTTCGTCGCCTCGAAGTCGGCGAGCCACAGGCGGCCGCCATCGCTCCCCGCCAGGCCGGTCTGCAGCTCGGCCTCGCTGCGGGCCTGCTGCACGGACGCTGCGATCCCGAGCTGGACTGCGAGCCGCGCTAAGCGTCTCAGCTCCTCGTCGGGGCGGAGCACCAGCGTGTCGATCCCGGAGACCATCGTCGCAATCGTCCGGTCGGCGATGCCGGGGAATGCCCCTCGGCAGAACTCGTAGAAGGCGAGGTAGGCGCCGTGGGCAAGCAGCTGGAGCTCCATGTGGTAGTGGCAGATGCGGTCGAATCCCTCGAGCAGCTGGTCGTAGGCGACCAGCAGCGCGTTGCCCGAGCCCAGGCCGCGACCGGCGGTGACGAGCGACTCGTCCTCGAACTCGGGCAGCTCGGGCACCCGAAGCGCCTCGAGCTCCCGGATCTCACGCTCGACCTTCTCCCGCCACAAGGCATACAGCTCGTCCCAGCGCTCGTAGTAGTGGCCACCCCTCCGTATGAACAGCTCGGCGCGACGGCCGAGCGTCTCCTCGTCGGTCACCGAGTTGGGACTGAGGTACACGTAGCCATTGAGGATCCGTAGCTCGACCCCGAGCGAAGGAGGGATGACGAACAGACGGGCGCTCGCCTGGTTGCAAGCGGCCGTTGCGAAGTCGAGATAGAGGACGTCGAACGGGTAGTAGGGCTCCGCGTAATGCAGCCCGTCCTGGAACCAGAAGCGCTCCTCCTCGAACCCGCGCCGATCCGCGCTGAAGAGCAGGTGGTGGGGGTACATCTCCTCGCAGCCCCCACACCCGGGGGGGATCGCCACCTCGAACGGGCTCGCAAAGCCCGCCTTGGCTGTTTCCTCTGCTCGCTGGTTCATGGCCATCGCCGCCGTCCTCTCGGCTCGGACGCCCGAGCTTCGATTGTGCGATTCGTGTCGATCCGTGTCAAGGCGCCCTCGCCGCCCGGAAAGACGCTCGCGCAATTGCGCCTGGAGGGCGCTCGAGGTCTCCCAGCAGGGTCGGGCGCTGCCTGTGCCTAGAGCCAGGCAGCGCCCTGCTGGTCGTGCCCCTGCTGCTCTGGAGCGAAGTCCTCTCGAGCGACCGACTGATCGGCGAGCTGGCCGGCGACCGCGCCCGAGCTGGCGAGCCTCATCCGGCCGTGCCGACTGTGGCCGCGAGCTGCGCAAGCTGGTCAGGGGTCATGGCCATCACCCGCTGCACCCATCGCCGCTCCTGCGGGCTCAGGTCGGCCAGCGCGTCTGCCTCGTCGGTGATGGGCCCGGTGCCGAAGCCGGCCGCGAGCTGCGCCGGGGTGAGCGCCATGATGCCCTCGACGAACCGGCGCGCCTGCGGGCTTAGCCCGGCGAGCACGTCCTCGCTCGTGCGGACGGCGGGCTGTGTGCTCTGGCTGCCGCAGCGGGTCGCCTCCTACCGTCGGGAACTGGCCGAGGCAGGCAAGGGCAACGCCGACCGGCTGCCGATCGCAGTCAACCGGGTTGTGCACGTGGTCTCAAGCCGGGCCGAGAAGCGGCGCGCGGAGGAGTTCTTCTCACGCACGTTCTTGTCGTTCTACGACCAGTGGGGTCACGCGGACGTGGTCGCCCTCGGCGCCGACCAGCGCGTGCACGAGCGCACTAGCCGCAAGCACTTCATCCTTGGCGAGCCGGCCGAATGCGTCGAGCTCGTTCGCGAGTACGCGGAGCTCGGGATCGGCCATATCGCCTGTCTCATGAACTTTGGCAAGCCGGAGCCCGAGGTGGCCGAGCAGTCGCTGCGGCTGTTCGGTGAGCACGTCCTGCCGGCTTGCGCGGCCCTCTAAACCTGCACTGCCGCGTGGGAAGGGTGTCGGCATTCCTGACGAGATGGTCGTTGCTGGCGCCGACGGCTGGCCGGCGGGCGTGAACGGCCAGCCGAAACCGCAGGAGCAGTGGCGGTTCGACCGGTTGCGCAGCCTGGTCGCGCTCGAGCTCGACCTGCGCGAACCGTCGAACTCCCTGAGCCCCACTTCCGGGCTGCCACGAGAGAGGGAAGGCCCGCCCAGGGGAGCGGGCCAACCCAGGGGTATCCGTGGACTGAGCCGGAGGAGGAGAGCCCAGCCCGCCAGCCAGCGTAGGGCACGGCAAGAGACAAGGCGGGCGTGTTTCCCACACCGACTCATGCTCGACACCGACGAGGACCCAGCGAGCCGGAAGGTCATGGTGCCGGCCGACAGGGCGAGGGCCTCGCCTGCCAGGCCGGCCGCCGGTCGCCGGGTCCCACAGAGCGGCGACGGGGCTAGTGGCTCCCTGGAGACGCGCGTCCGCCCTCGAAGCTAGCACGCGCGCCGTCACTCCGGGATCGGGGCGACAGGCGAAGCGTGGGAGATTCGTTCCCGTGGATCCCAGGGGACGGCGGTCCCGCTCGTGCACTTCGCCCAACCCGCCCTCGGCGCACGTTGGAGGCGCCACCATCAAGCGAGCGGATCGTCAGGCGAGCACGGACGAGAGGAGCTCAGTGTCGAGGTAGGCGACGATCTCGACGATCCGCCGGTTTCGCATCCTCATCGCGAAGCAGTAGACCTGGTTGTACTCGGCGCCGGACTTGGTGACACCCGTGCTCTCCCACTGAAGGAAGACCTTCTCGCTGTCACCCGAGATATCGAGGAGCTTGGCGACGAGCGGCCCTTCGAGGCGTTCGGCGAGCTTGCTGAAGGCTCCCGTGAGCAGCTCCTGCTTGCTCTCGTAGACGCCTGACACCGGCGTGGAGCCAATCACGGTCCAGCGGACGTCGTTGGCGACGAGATCGAAGAACGGCTGGCTGTCGCCTTGCTCCCAGGGCAGGAACGCCTCGCGCACGGCCCGGACGTTGTCATCCATGGCCGGCCATACTAGTTCTCGCCAGTCTCAGCAGGCCTGCTGTCGCCGGCCCCTACCGCCCACCGAAGCGGGTCTCGAATCCTGGAGGAGAAGGATGCCTCGGGGCGGGCTGGCGGGGAGCGCGCCACGGCCGCGACGGCGAAGCCGCGCGCGACGAGCTCGCGAGACCGGGCGACACGCTCACTCCCAACCTCGCGATGGCTTCCCCCACGATCTCGAGCTCGTAGGACTTGCGACCCAACACCCACTCGAGCTCCCGCATCTTGCCGCTCAGCTCGGGCTCGCCGTCCCGCCAGGCGGCACGGCCGCCCTCCAGCAGCTCGTCCCGCTCGGCCACGCGAACCCGTCGATCACGTTGGGCGTGTACTCCCACCTGGTCGATCAGGCACGCAAGGCGGCGAGCACGCGGGCCGCGCTCGAGGCGTCGTTCAGCGGTATCTTGGAACGCCCCTTGGAACAGACACCCGGCAGCCCACGGCAGGAGGAGGCCCGCGGCGAAGGGGCGCAAGTCGTGTCCCTGAGCCAGGCCGGCGGCTAGATGAAGCTCGTGGCAGGATGCCTGCTCGACCTTCTAAGCCGTTGGTCGGGGGTTCGAATCCTCCCAGGCGCATGGCTCTAGCAAGCGGGTTTGTACCGCATTTGGTTGCCAGCAGGGAAGACGAACCGCCCGCTTGCGCCGGCGATTGCGCCAGTCCGCCCAGGAAGCGCGGCGACAGCGAGGGCACCGGCAGCGAGAAGAAGGATGAGGCGCACGGCTACGCTCCCACCTTCGTCGACTCGCCGTTCTCTCGAACGGTGTTGCCATGGAATTCGGGACACCGGACGAATGGTTCGATCTCAAGGGCCCCCGGAGCAGACGCCCTGGAAGGAGGGATTTATGACTAGCGAGCATC
>CAZCIJ010000300.1:0-4102 GCA_964498265.1 uncultured Gaiellales bacterium
GAATCGCCGGTGCTATCCACATCCCCCTTTCCGAGCTCGGCCGTCGCCAGAGCGAGATCCCTCGCGGCCGGCGAATCATCGCCGTGTGTCGAAGCGGCAGCCGCAGCGCCCACGTCACCCAGGAGCTCGTTCGCGCTGGCTTCGACGCCGCAAACCTCGAGGGCGGGATGAAGGCCTGGAAGCGGGCGGGGATGCCGGTGGATCCGCCGGGCGGCTTCGTCGCGTAGGCAATCGCGATTTCAATTCTTCAATTGACAGATTGACTACCGCGCCCTAGACTGGCTCTGTGCCGGTCGTTCCCGACTCTCTTCTGGAGGAGGCGGCGAGGCGCTTCGCCCTTCTCAGCGATCCGACCAGGCTACGGATCGTGAGCGCCCTCCACGACGCGGGCGAGGTGTCGGTTGGAGGGCTCGCGGCGCTTTCGAACATACCGCTCGCGAGCGTCTCGCAGCACCTGAACCGGCTCGCGCAGGGCGGGCTCGTCACGCGCCGTCGCGATGGCGCGAGCGTCCTCTACCGCATCGCCGATCCGACCATCGAGGCGCTGTGCGACCTCGTGTGCGCGAGCCTCGCGGCGAGCGAAGCCGGGAGCACCTCGTGATCGCCGAGAGCGAGGAGCTCGATCTGCGGGAGCTCGCTGCCGGCGACGGCGGGGCGAAGTGGGTCAAGGTGATCGACCAGACGCGCTGCGTCGGCTGCCACGCGTGCACGATCGCCTGCAAGTCCGAGAACGAGGTGCCGCTCGGCGTGACCCGCACGTACGTGAAGAGCGTGGAGGTGGGGAGCTTTCCCCAGGTCCGGCGCGCGTTCCAGGTCACTCGCTGCAACCAGTGCGACGAGGCTCCCTGCGTCGCCGCGTGCCCGACATCCGCCATGTTTCGCCGCGAGGACGGCATCGTCGACTTCGATAAGGCGGCCTGCATCGGCTGCAAGGCGTGTATGGCGGCCTGCCCCTACGACGCGATCTTCATCAATCCAGAAGACCACTCGGCGGAGAAGTGCAACTTCTGCGCCCATCGGCTGGACGTCGGGCTCGAGCCGGCTTGCGTCGTCGTCTGCCCGGTGGAGGCGATTCTCGTCGGCGATCTGAGCGATCCCGGCTCGAAGGTAGCGCAGGTCGTCCAGCGCGAGCCGGTGACCGTGCGCCGGCCGGAGAAGGAAACTCGGCCGAAGCTCTTCTACAAGGGCGCCCACCAAGCGACGCTCGATCCCCTCGCTGCCCGGAGGCCGGACGGCGGGCTGTTTATGTGGAGCGAGCATGGTCCCGGGTCGCCGTCCGGCCATCCGGGGGTTGGCAGCTCGTCCGCGGCGGCTCTGCTCTCCTACGACGTACCCCGGCGAGCTCCCTGGGACTGGCGCGTGAGTCTCTACACGTGGACGAAGGGCATCGCCGCGGGCTCCTACCTCGCACCGCTCGTGCTCCTGCTTGCCGGACTGCTCGAGTGGGGAAGCTCGTTGTGGCTCTGGGCCGCCCCTGCCGTCGCGCTCGGGTTCCTGGCCCTGACCGGCGCCGTCCTCATCCTGGACCTCGAGCACCCCCTCCGCTTCGTGTACCTCTTCCTGCGCCCGCAGTGGCGCAGCTGGCTCGTCCGGGGGGCGCTCGCGATCACGGGCTACGGGGCCGTGCTGGCCGCGCACCTCGTCCTCAGCGCGACTGGCGTCACCGCGCCGCAGGAGTGGCTCGCCATCGTCGGTGGGCCGCTTGCCGTCGCCACGGCCGTGTACACGGCCTACCTGTTTGCTCAGGCGAAGGCCCGCGATCTCTGGCAGAGCCCGTTGCTGCCGCCGCACCTCCTCGTCCAGGCTCTGCTCGCCGGGTCGGCGGCGATGCTGCCCTTCGCGCGATGGCTGGCCGAGGCGGCGGCCGGTCCCCTCGAGTGGCTTCTCGCAGGAGCCGCCATCGCCCACGTCGCGCTCGTGCTCGGCGAGGTCACGCTCGCTCATCCGACGGCGCACGCCCACCTCGCGGCGCGCGAGCTCTCGCTCGGGCGCTACCGAGCCTTCTTCTGGCTCGGGCTCGTCCTCGCGGGCGCGGCGATCGCAGCGCCGCTCATCGGTGTCGCCGCTGTGCCTCTCGCGCTCGTCGGCCTCCTGCTCTACGAGCACGCCTACGTCCAGGCCGGCCAATCCGTCCCTCTGGCATGAGTCCGCACGAGCCTGGCCGCCCACCCCTCTCTCCCGGCGAGCACGACCGGCTCGCGGAGCTGGGCGAGCGGCTGAGTGCCGCGAAGCGGGAGACGCTTGCGCGCGGCGAGACCTTCTATCCGGGACCGAGCCGTGTCCACCTAGCCTCATTCCCGCCGAAGGAACGCTGGGACGACTGGGTCGAGCTGGACTCGAGGGCCTGGCCGCGCCGCGTCGAGCGGCGGTCGATGCTCGTGCCGACCACGTGCTTCAACTGCGAGTCGGCGTGCGGGCTCCTCGCCTACGTCGACCGGGAGACGCTCGCGGTCCGCAAGCTCGAGGGCAACCCGGAGCACCCGGGCTCGCGCGGCCGGAACTGCGCCAAAGGTCCTGCGACGCTGAACCAGATCACCGATCCCGACCGCATCCTGTACCCGCTCCGGCGCGCTGGTGCTCGGGGCGAGGGACGGTGGGAGCGCGTCTCGTGGGACGAGGCGCTCGACGACCTCGCCGCCCGCATTCGCGCAGCGATCCTGGAAGGCCGCGGAAACGAGGTCATGTATCACGTCGGTCGTCCCGGCGAGGACGGGTTCACCGAGCGGGTGCTTGCCGCGTGGGGTATCGACGGGCACAACTCGCACACGAACATCTGCTCGAGCTCGGGGCGTGCCGGCTACCACTACTGGATGGGGCTCGACCGGCCGAGTCCCGACCACGAGAACGCGAAGGTCATCCTCCTCATCAGCTCCCACCTCGAGTCGGGCCACTACTTCAACCCTCATGCCCAGCGCGTGCTCGACGGGAAGGCCCAGGGTGCGAAGCTCATCGTCTTCGACACGCGCCTCTCGAATACGGCCACGCACGCCGACCACTGGCTCTCGCCTGTGCCTGGGTCGGAGGCGGCGATACTCCTCGCCGTCGCCCGGCACCTGATCGAGCGCAAGCTGTACGACCGCGAGTTCGTAAGGGGCTTCTGGAACTGGCAGGAGTACCTCGCGTGCGAGCATCCGACCCGCCCCGGGACGTTCGAGGAGTTCGAGCGCGTGCTCGGCGATCTGTACGCAGGCTTCACGTTCGAGCTGGCGGAGCGCGAGTCAGGGGTCCCTGCGGAGACCCTGCGCGAGGTTGCCGAGCTCGTAGGCCAGGCGGGGACGCGCCTCTCGACGCACAGCTGGCGCTCCGCGGCCGCCGGGAACCTCGGCGGTTGGCAAGTCTCACGGTGCCTCTTCCTCCTAAACGCGCTCCTGGGCGCCGTCGCGACCGAAGGCGGCACCTACCCGAACGCCTGGAACAAGTTCGTACCTCGGCCGATCCACGTCCCGCCCCACCCAGAGACGTGGAACGAGCTCACCTGGCCGGAGGAGTACCCCCTGGCGATGAATGAGCTCTCGTTCCTCCTTCCTCACTTCCTCAAGGATGGCCGCGGCCGTGTCGAGGTCTACTTCACCCGCGTCTACAACCCTGTCTGGACGAATCCGGACGGCTTCTCCTGGATCGAGCTCCTCACCGACGAGGCTCTGGTCGGAATCCACGTGGCTCTGACGCCCACGTGGAGCGAGACCGCCTTCCTCGCCGACTACGTCTTGCCGATGGGGCACAGCACGGAACGGCACGACATCCACTCCTACGAGCAGTACGACGGGCAGTGGATCGGCTTCCGGCAGCCGGTGCTGAGGGCGGCCCGCGAGCGCCTGGGCGACCGGGTCGCGGACACGCGCGAGGTGAATCCGGGCGAGGTCTGGGAGGAGAACGAGTTCTGGATCGAGCTCTCGTGGCGGATCGATCCCGAAGGGAGTCTCGGGATCCGCCGCTTCTTCGAGTCGAAGGAACGACCGGGAGAGAAGCTGACGGTCGACGAGTACTACGGCTACATCTTCGAGCACTCGGTACCCGGTCTGGCCGAGCGCGCCGCCGCCGAGGGGCTGACCCCGCTCGAGTACATGCGTCGCTACGGCGCCTTCGAGGTGCGCCGGCGGAT
>CAZCIJ010000301.1:0-4097 GCA_964498265.1 uncultured Gaiellales bacterium
CGCGTCCGTGGATGTCGCCGGCCTGCGCGAGACGCTCGCGAGCGACGGCCCGTTCACCGTGTTCGCTCCGACCGACGAGGCGTTCGCGCGGCTCCCCGAGAACACGGTCGAGTCGCTGCTCGACCATCCGGCGGCTCTGACCGAGGTGCTCACCCATCACCTCGTTCGGGGTCGCGTGACGGCCGCGGACGCGGCCGGGATGACGGCGGTGCGGACCGTGCACGGCGACGAGCTGCCGCTCTCGTTCGACGGCGGAATCCGCGTCGACGGCGCCCGCGTCGTCAACGCCGACGTCAAGGCCTCGAATGGGGTCATCCACGTCATCGACAAGGTGCTGATCCCCCGGTAGCTAACCGACAGCTCGCCGGTGTCCGGGCGCCGAGAAAGCGCCCGGCGCCGGCGGGCCGGCAGGGCGCAAATCGACGTGACGACGCTGACGTATCCATCCGTCGCCACACCCGACGCGAAGCTGCGGCGCTTGCGCCGGTGGAATGCGGCCATGGGGACGCTCCACGTCGTCCAGGCGCTCGCGATGCTGGCGATCGCGAGCGCCTTCTCGCTGCCGGTCACGAGCTCCTTCCTGCAGCTGGATGCCGCGACCGACAAGCTGGTTCCCGTCCCGGACGAGCTCGCCCGGCTACGGATCGGGCCGCTCGTCGCCGGCTTCCTGCTCATCTCCGCGCTCGCGCACGCCGCGCTCGCCTCGCCGTGGCTGCACGGCTGGTACGAGCGCAATCTCGCGCGCGCGATGAATCCTGCGCGCTGGGTCGAGTACTCGCTCTCCGCGTCGCTGATGATCGTCGTGATCGCGATGCTCGTCGGCATCTACGACATTGCGAGCCTGATCCTGATCTTCGCGCTCAACGCGACCATGATCCTCTTCGGCTGGCTGATGGAGCTCCACAACCAGACGACTGAGCGAACGAACTGGACGGCGTACTGGTTCGGCTGCTTCGCGGGGGCGGTGCCGTGGGTCGCGATCGCCGTCTACCTCGCCGGCGGCGGGCGCGCGCCAGCGTTCGTCTACGGGATCTTCGTCTCGCTGTTCGTCTTCTTCAACGTGTTCGCGGTCAACATGCTGCTGCAGTACAGGCGCGTCGGCCGCTGGCGCGACTACCTCTACGGCGAGCGCGTCTACATGCTGCTGAGCCTGTTCGCCAAGTCGGCGCTTGCGTGGCAGGTCTTCGCCGGCACGCTCCAGCCCGCGTGACGGTGGCCGGTCCGGAATGGACGCCTGCGAGCGGCTTCCTCCCAAGGAGGGGGTCACGGCCCTCAGTCCGGCGTGCGCGACCCGGTGCGACCTCTGTCGCCAAACCGACCAACGGCACGAACGCTGAAACCGCTCGTTTGCAGCGACTTCTCGAAGCCCTCTGGCGGACTCGAACCGCCGACCCCCTCCTTACCATGAACGTGAGGAGGGGGTCGATCCATGCGGGTTTGCGCTCAACCAGCCCGCTGCGGGTCCCTCGCGGGTCGTCGCTCGTCGTCGCGTTTTTCGTGGTCGTGCGACCTTGGTGCGGCCCGCGCCTTTTGCGAGTCACAAGAGTGGCTGCGTCGCGCTTCGACGGATCGACAACGTCCGCATCCTCGTGCAATCCCTGCATGCCGCGATCACGTATCTCGCCGACAGCCGCAGGCGGGCGGCGCGGGGACCCGACGGGCGGTCCCCGCGCCGATAGTTAGAGGGTCGGGGGCGGCCCGACGATCTCGCAGCCGTAGGCGGCGAAGACGCGGCCGGCCTCCTCGGGGCCCGGGAAGACCTCGTCGGCCGGCTGCGTGCCGTCCGCCGACGGGACGCCGAGCTCGACGAATGCCTGCTCGAAGCCTGCCGGGGAAAAGGAGACGAGCATCCTTGCCCGCTCGGAGCGGACGAGGTAGGCGTGCGGCACCCCGCGCGGCACGAACGCGTAGTCGCCGGTCGCGAGTCGCTCTTCGTGGCCGTCGACGAAGACGGACACCTCGCCGTCGAGGACGTAGAAGGTCTCCTCCTCGTTGTGGTGGATGTGGACGGGCGGCGCGCCGCCGAGCGGGTCGTCGGTCTCGACCTGGGCGAAGGCACCACCCGTCTCGGTGCCGGTCGTCTTGACGCTGATCCGGCCGCTCTTCCACCAGAGGTCGGCGAGACCGGTCTCGGCGGCGAGGCGGTAGGCGGCGCGGGTGGTCGTGGTTGCCATGTCGGGCTCCTTTCGGGACGTGGGCTGCGTCGGTGCAGCTCCTGCCGCCATAGTGGGAGCCCGGCTCGTGCGCGTCTCCTACGAGTTCGCTAGCGGTTCCTTACGCGACCTGAAAACAACCCTATTCCGTCCCTGAGCGTGCATGCGCGGCACGCATCGGGCCGCTCGTGGCGACTTCGTCGAGCGTGAGCGGCTGCGCGACCGCGAGCCGCAGCCGACCGCGGCCGCTCCGTTCCAGGCGGATCCCATAGTCGCCGCCGGCGAGTCGTTTCCGAAGCACGAGCAGGCGCGCCTCGAGGTTGTCGTTACCGGGCGGCAGTCCGAGCCGCTCGTCCAGGCGCAGCTCGCGGTTGGTGAATGTCTCCCGGCCTTGGTCGGTTTGCTCGCGCAGCAGCTTCCAGAGGATGCGTCCGGGGACGCCCTTGACGACGTAGCGGTCGCCGACGAAGACGCTGTCGTCGGCCTGGTAGTAGGTGACCCGGATCGGCATGCCGGAGCTCCTGCGGGCTGGCACGACCTCGCGCGGGTCGTTCGGCTCGCTGCCGCCGACAGGGTCGAGCGCGCGCAGCACGCTCGCCAGATGGCCGCCGACGATCCGTAGCAGGCGCTCGTTGTGCGCCCCGAACGCGCCCGGCTCTGCGCTCTCCAGGTAGAGCACGCCGATCGACTCGCCCTCGATCAGCAGCGGCACCGCCGCGACGCTCTGCGCGTCGGCGAGACTCGGCAGCGGGACATCCGCCTTGGCGCTGGAGCCGTCGATCGCAGCCTGCATGATCCTGCTGCGGGCGACGTTGGGCACGGTGACCACCTGCCTCGTCTCGGCGGCGACACCGACGACCCCTTCCCCGAGCGGCAGCGCCGCGCCCTCGGCCGGTGCGGGATAGCCGTTCCCGGCGACGGCGAGCAGGCTCTCGCGGCCCGGCTCCCGCTCACGGACGAGCAGGATGCTCTGGCGGAAGCCGAACACGTCGTCGAGCGACTGCAGGGCCGTCCGCGTCGCATCGGCGTAGTCGCTGCAGAGCGCGAGCCGTCGCGTCAGCTCGTCGATCTGCGCGAGCACGTCCCGTCCAGCGACCGGTACGCGCGCCACACCCGTGCCGTCCACGTGGGCGCAACGGAGCACGCGGTGGATGTCGACACCGCGCAGCCGGAAGACGCCAGCCATGTCCGACTGCGCCGCCAGTGCCTCGTTGTTGGCGTTCATAGCGTCGAAGATCGGCCCGCGCGTCTCCGTGTGCACGTACTCGAGATCGAGCAGGTACTCGCGGAAGATCTCGGGATCGACGACGCGCACCTGGCAGCGCGGGTTCGCGTCGAGGTTCGCGCGCGTCTTGTTGAAGAACTGACGCGAGAGCCCGACCCGGTCGGAGTCGACGTAGTGGACGAGCGACATGTAGGTGATGTTCGGGGTTCCATCGACGGCACATGTGGCGAGTGCCGACGGGATCACGCCCCGGAGCGCCGCCTGGATCGACTCGAGCGCGACCGGCTCGGTCACAGCCGCTCACCCGCCTTCGGCCCCGGTGTCTGGTCGTAGATCTCACGCACCTCGAAGGTGACCGCGAGCAACTCGCGGCTCAGGAAGGTCCGCGCCCCCTCCGGCCGCACGCCGACCTGCGCGACCTCGCCGAGGAACGCGTCCAGGTGCCGCCGAACAGCCGCGAGCTCCGCATCCGTCGGCGGGCGCAACTCGACGACGCGCCCCTTCAGCTGCACTGTCCGGTACGTCGAGGGACGGCTGCAGGTGACCGCGATCGCTCCGTTGGCCTCGAGATTCGCCTCTGTTCGGGATCCCTCCGGCACGCCGATGCAGAGCGTCACCCGTCGACCCTCATCGGCGACGGACAGACCCCAACCGCGCGCGATCTCCGGCCGCAGCTCCTCGTCACGGCTCGCAACGATCACCGCCAGCCCGCCCTGCAA